>CAIPGJ010000718.1 GCA_903864555.1 uncultured Pseudomonadota bacterium
TCCGGCTGGCAGCAGGCGAACAGCGGAAGCAATGCAGGGAAGTGCCGCGGCCTGCCAGGACGCAGGTGGCAAGCCGGGGCGGGGAGGCGCCCATCTTTGAAACACCCTGCTAAACTGCCCGCACATCGCTACACCTGTCCCAAACAACACTTAAGGTGGAGGCTACTCATGAAGGCACGATGGACCCTGGTTGGCATTGCAATTTCCGGATTCATCGCCGGCTACAGCAGCATGAGTCAAGCACAGAACTACCCCGCCCAAACGGTGCGCGTGGTGGTGGCCTATCCCCCTGGCGGGCCTACCGATCTCATCGCACGCCTGATTGCGCAGCGTCTCAGTGAAACGGTGGGGCAGCAGTTCCTGATCGAGAACCGCGGCGGCAGCAATGGCGTGATCGGCACTGAACTGGTTGTGCGCAGCAAGCCCGACGGCTACACGTTGCTGCTCGGCACCTCCTCGTTGGCAAGCAATGGCAGCCTGTATGCCAAGCTGCCTTATGACGCGGCAAGGGATCTCACGCCCATCAGCCTGACCGCGAGCACGCCCTACTTTCTGGCCGTGAATGCATCCCTGCCGGTGAACTCGGTGAAGGAACTGATCGCGCACGCCAAATCAAGGCCCGGGCAACTCCATTTCGGCTCTGCCGGCAACGGCTCCGGGCCTCACCTGGCAGGCGAGATGTTCAGCGTCGAAACCGGCGTGAAGATGGTCCACGTCCCCTACAAGGGCACCGGTCCGGCATCAGCCGATGTGGCGGGCGGCCAGATCCAGCTCATCTTCGTCGGCCTGCCCGCGCTTAACCCGCACGTGAAATCCGGCAGGGTGCGCCTGTTGGCGGTGGCTGAATCAAAACGCGTGTCGCTCACACCGGACCTGCCCACTGTGGCCGAGGCCGGAGTGCCAGGCTTCGAGTCCTCGGCCTGGTTCGCCTTCTTCGGACCGGCGGGGATGCCCAAAGAGCTGCCGGTGCGCATCGCGGGTGAGGTCACGAAAGTCATGCAGAGCAAGGACATCCAGGAAAAGATGACCGGCTTCGGCGCTGTGCCGCTGTGGAGCACGCCGGCACAGTTCGAGACCTACTTCCGTGAAGAGGCAATGCGCTACGCCCGTCTCATCAAGGCGGCCAATGTGGTGATTGACTAGGGTCTGTTGACCTTCACCGCACAACCCTGCGGGCTGGGGTCCTGGCCCTATGGCGTTGTTGCTCGTCGCTTGCAGGCACCCGGCCTGCGGCGCTCCTCGCGCCTGGCCCTGGAGTCAGGACCTCCCGCGCACTCGTGTGCTGAAGGTCAACAGACCCTGGCGGTGTAGTGCCGGCCTCGTGAACAAGCAGGGCCACGCCGACCCTGTTTCCCCCTGGTGTAAGCTCTTGCCCTTTCACGCACGACCGCCCTGTTCAAAGGGCGCCGGCCAGGGAATTTCATTCGAGGGGAGGCTTGTTTCATGCGTTCAACCATCATGCTCACCGGCGACGTCAACCTGCTAGGCGTCGAGGATGTCACCGTGCCGTTTCGCAGCGTGCGCGACAGTTTTGCCAAGGCCGATTGCGTGTTCGGCAACCTGGAATGCTGCCTGTACGATCCGGTGGTACCGCGCGGGCAGATGATGCCCGACCTGATTTCTGGCTATGACGGCTTCTGGGCGCCGACGAAGAATGCGGCGGCGCTGACGCATGGCGGCTTCCACTGCGTGGGCAATGCCAACAACCAGAACTATGGTCACAAGGCCATCGTGGCCTCCAACGAGTGCCTGGACAAGCTGGGCATGCCGCATGTGGGCACCGGCGCGAACAAGGCGGCGGCGCGCGCTTCCGCGGTGGTGACGCGCAACGGCACGCGCTTCGGCTTCCTGCAGCGCACTTCACAGTATTGGCCCAACCACCACGAGGCCACCGAGCACAGCCCGGGTGTTGCGGTGATCAAGGTGCACACCGCCTTCGAACCGGTGTACTACAAGGACGGCACGCTGCCGCCCAACCGGCCCGGCCTGCCGCCGAAGGTCCACACCTGGGTGGATAAAAAGTACATGGACGAACTCCAGTCCGACCTGCGCGATCTGCGCGCCAAGTCCGACATCGTGGTGTCCTCGCACCACATGGGGCACAAGGGTGACATCCTCGACTTCCA
>CAIPGJ010000719.1 GCA_903864555.1 uncultured Pseudomonadota bacterium
GGCGCCAAGCAGGGCCAGCATGGCAACAAGTCCGGCCAGCAACCGATGGCATTGAATCAAACGATGCATCTGATGATTGCGATCCATGATTGCGGCAGGCAGGCGGACGCTGTGCAGCTAAGGATGAACGGCCACCGTCGGCAGAGCCAGCAGGTCGGCGTGACTCAGATGTGCCACCATGTCCAGGCGCTGCGCGTCGCCATTCGGCTTGAACACCAGGCAGGAACCTTCTTCCAGTTCGTTCATGCGCACAAAGCCCATCTCCGTGACTGCGAACTGGTGCCCCGACAGAAAGGTGTTGGTGCCGGGCTTCGGCAACGTGCTCAGCAGTTCCCGATGCCCGTTGATGCCGGTCTGGTCATAGCCCAGCAGCTTGAAGGTCACGACAGGCTGCCGCCCGGTGACCAGCTCTGCGAAATCGCGAGCGCGGAAGTAGGGGCTGCTGTAGACCTCTCCGAACACGACGCCCACTGCACGGAATGCCTCGCCCGTCTTGCGGCCCTGCTCGCGGCCTTCCTCGGACAGATTGCGCTGGGTGCGGCGATCATCGAAGCTTGACTGGGGTAACTGGTCGCTGGTGCGCCAGTCGGTGCGCCCGTGCCGGAAGATCACGGCATAACCGCCTGCCAGCAGGGCACGCACCAGTTCCGGCATGGGCAGCTTGCTCCAGGTCTTTGTGCGCCCCTGTGCGTCAGGGCGATTCACCGGAATCCCGTCGCCAGGCCGACGCACAGCTTGTGGAATGACCGTCTGGGCCAAGGCCGATCCGAACATGGCAGGTACACAGACCAGACCGGCCAGGAGCCGGCGACGTTGCAGATTTGAGTGATTCATGACTACCTCCCGAGAGATATAGGCAAACACTCATTACGTTTCCACGGTGAGCGCGAGCAGTGTTTCATCCGATGCGTGGACGTAAAAGGGGGCATGGCTCCCTGCCATTCCCCATTTGCATGATCCATCGCATCATGCCGGAAACGATATGACTGCTACAGCAAAGTTGTGTGCATTTGTTGCGTCTAAGCAAACGGAAACACTTGGATACAAATTGGAAGGCCGGAGTCAGAAGCCGATAAAAATTTCGTGGCCTCCATGAAACTGCTCATGGAAAACAACAGGGGCGAAAGGGAAGCTGCCGCCCGGCCCGGCCCGGCAACCGTCCTGTGCGACCTCCTGGCAATCCCCGCCCGGCTTCCAGTCCCAAGCCCTCAGGGCAGTTGCGCGTCCCCCATGCGCCCCTGTATCCGCTCGGCGTAGCCGGCAAGATAGGCCGAGCCGCGATTGCGGTCATAGAACTGCGGGCGCGGCAGCATGGCCGCCAGCCGTGATGCCTGGTCGGGATTGAGCGCGGCGGCGCTGCTGCCGTAGTAATGGCGTGCCGCCGCTTCTGCACCGAAGACTCCCACACCCCACTCCGCCACATTGAGATAAAGCTCGAGGATGCGGCGCTTGTCCAGTACCAGTTCCAGCATCAGCGTGATGACGGCTTCCTGACCCTTGCGAAGATAACTACGCTCGCCGGAAAGAAAGAGGTTTTTCGCCAGCTGCTGGGTGATGGTCGAGCCCCCGGCCACGGCCTTGCCCTTTTTCTGGTTTTTCTCGATGGCGCGCTGTATGCCCTCCCAGTCGAATCCCTCGTGATCGACAAACTTCATGTCTTCAGCGGCAATGATGGCGCGCTTGAGCTGGGTGGAAATGCGGTTGTAGTCGACCCACACATACTTGAGGGTAGCCTTCTCGTTCTTCGCCTGCAGCTGCGACAGGCGTGTCTCCATGAAACTGGTGCTCCCGGGCGAAGCGTACTTCCAGTAGACGATGTGCATCAGAAACCAACACTGCACCAGGATGAGTACGGCAATCAGCGCCAGCAGCGCATAGCAAAACCACCGCCACACCCGACGCAGGAATTTCATGCCCCGGTGGCCTGTCTCAGGGCAGCCAGCACCGGCGCGGTGTCCGGACGAACGCCACGCCAGAGGAAAAAGGCTTCCGCCGCCTGCTCCACCAGCATGCCCAGGCCGTCAGCGAGACGGGTGGCACCATGGCGGCCAGCCCAGGCAAGAAAGGGGGTGTCGCCCTTGCCGTACATCATGTCGTAAGCCAGGCTGCCGTGGCCGAAGAGTCCTTCCGGCAGCGGTGGCAGTTCGCCGCCCAGGCTGGCGGAGGTGGCATTGATGACGACATCGAAACGTTCACCAGCCAGCGCAGTGAATGTCGCGGCCCTGGCACCGGCATGTGCTTCAGCCAGTTCCCTGGCTTTCGCTTCCGTACGGTTGGCGATCACCACGCCTGCCGGCTGCTCCGCCAGCAAGGGCAGCAGCACGCCGCGCGACGCACCGCCTGCACCCACCAGCAGGACCCGGGCGGACTTCAGGACTTGCCCGAGATTGCCTATCAGGTCATGGACAAGGCCTGCGCCATCGGTGTTGTCCCCATGTAACGCATCCTTGTCCCAGTAAAGGGTGTTCACTGCACCGGCGCTGCGCGCGCGCGCCGACAGGCTTTCACACAGGGCGAACGCCTCCTGCTTGAACGGCAGGGTGACGTTGGCGCCGCAACCGCCGTGCGTGCGGAAAGCCCGGACCGTTTCGGCAAACCCATCGAGCGGTGCAAATAGGCGTTCGTAATGCATGTCCTGTTGCGAGGCAAGCGCAAAGGCCGCGTGGATCTGCGGAGACATCGAGTGGGCCACGGGATGGCCGATTACGGCGTACCGGTCAGTCATGGCAGATAAGCGGAGGCCGGTCGAGTCGCGATCTCCCGACAGAATGGAACGCGCCACCACGGCCAACCGCGACCAAAACGTTAAATAAGTTACATCCCATCACATGAACCCCGATGCACGACTGTTTTCTATTGGTAGATTCGAAGTATGCCATTGGTATCAGGTCACGGAATGCGCATTCTCATCGCCGGCTTCCCCCACTCGGGAACCAGCATACTCAGAAAACTGGTCGGCAATCATCCCGACGTCCTTGATCATTTTGCCAGCGAGACGCGGCGCTACACGCGGGACGACCGTCTGCTGCGACGCCTGTTGCCGCGCCGCTATTCAGGCAAGCGCCATGTCGTCTTCAAGTGGCCTTTCCATGATGTGGAGACCGCCACCAACGCGCACCGGGTGATCTACATCCTGCGCAGTCCTTTCGATGCCTTTGGCTCGCTGTGTCAGCGCTTCGATGGCGCCCTCCCAGCCGATCATTCACCTGCAGCCTGGCAACGATA
>CAIPGJ010000720.1 GCA_903864555.1 uncultured Pseudomonadota bacterium
ATGTCGGTGAACCTCGCCCTGGCCAGCATGAACGAAAACCAGACCACCAAGCGCCTGGCTGCCTATGGCGCCCTGGTGGCCGTGCCCACCATGATTGCCGGCATCTACGGCATGAACTTCGAGACCATGCCCGAACTGCGCTGGGCCTGGGGCTATCCACTGTCCCTGGCCTTGATGACCGGATTGGACATCTACCTGTTCAGGCGCTTCCGCCGGGCCGGCTGGCTGTAGGTCTCATCACTGCTTCCCCCCCGGCTGCAGGCACTGCAGCACCAGCTTCACCGTCTCGCGCGTGAGGTGGGTGACGCGCCGCTGTGAGGACACCGCCACGGTCAGCGTGCGCGCCAGGCGTGGCCCGCGGAACGGGTTGATCTGCAGCTTGCCCGCAAGATGGCTGGATTCGACACTCGCCCGCGGCAGCAGCGAGTGACCCAGGCCCTTGTTCACCAGTTCCAGGATGAATGGCACGCCCTCGATCTGGATGGCGATGTCCAGCTTGACGCCAGCCTTGGCCGCCGCCGTGTCGACCAGAGCGCGCATGGCATGGGGGTAGCTGGGCACGATGAGCGGGTACTTGCCGATGTTGCGAAAGGGCACCGGCTTGCCGGCGGCGCCCCCTGCTTCGCCCTTGCGCGAGACGAGAAAGATTTCCTCCTCCCACAGCGGGGTGATCTCCACCACCGGCGAAGGCCGCGGGTCGTAGAGGATGCCGATGTCCACCCGCCCCACCAGCAGCCAGTCATAAATGGTCCAGGTCTTGGACTCGATGATCTCCAGCGAGGCCTTGGGGAAGCGTTCGCGAAAGGTGCTCACCAGCTGCGTCTGCGCAAGCAGCGCCATGCCGGCGGCCGGCGGCGCCGCAATCACCACCTTGCCCAGCGGCAGCCCCTTGATGTCGAGGATCTCCTGGCGTGCCCGGTCCACCTGCTCGAGGATGCCCTTGGCGTGATTGAGCAGCATCGCGCCCTCCTCGGTCAGGCTGACGCCGCGGCCGTTGCGCACCAGCAGGTTGCGCTGCAACTCCACTTCGAGCTGGCGGATCTGCTTGCTCAAAGCGGGTTGAGCCACCGAAAGAACCGCAGCTGCCTTGGTAAAACCACCCAGTTCGGCGACCCTCACGAAGTATTCCAGTTGCTTCAGATCCATAGTCGCTCCAGGTGCATGGGAAGGTACTTTCAGGGGGAGGCGGGGACCGAAAGGCCGGCATGAAATATTATTCCACATTGGAATAATAGATAGTAGTCATATGCTGTTTATTTTTAGCCAAACAAGGCGCATTCTTCGCCCCGAGATGGAGGAGGTGGGCCATTAAGAAAGTCGGCAGTGCGGCGAGTGACACAAGATCATTCCCGTACTGCCGACACTAATAAACGTCCTGCCAGTCAGCTCCGGTCGCAGCGCCAAACACCCGATCACCCAGTCATCCCATTCCAGACCTCTCCGGTCATTCCGTCTCGCAATCCTGCTCCGCCAGTCTGCAATGGCTCGTAGAACACCCTCCCCGCCACGCCTGCCTGACCACCCGGTCCCGCGTGCGCACCGAGTGATGCATCCGCCCCGAAGGAAACAGCCCTGATCGCAGTCACCCGGTCATGGGCCCGGCCTGTGGTGCACGCACGCCCTGGGCACTGGCCCGAGGCGGAGCGCCAAGGCCTGCGTGCGCAACCGGTTGGTGACGGCGCACTCGCGCGTGCATCCGCGTGCAGGCGACGAGAGCATCGCCTCGGATGCCGCCGGCGTCAGCGTGTGCCTGAAGGACGGCCGCAAGCTCGGTTACCATCTCGACCTTTGACGGGGCAGCGAAGCGCGGCCCAACTGGACAATGCGGGAATGCTGGCCACCCGCTACCGGATGACAGCCCAGTGTCCTGAATCGCTAGTTCGATGAAGAAAAAAGACCGAGAATCGCCGCCATACGGATACGGCATTGCAAATGCTCGCAAGGGAGAGAACCTTGCTCCGCTTTGCGCCTTGTCCGGCACCGATTTCAGCCTTTTTTTCGCATCATGGATCAGGCACTGGTAAACAGTCATCTTCAACGAACTAACGATTCAGGACACGGAGCCCACATGGATCTGCAATTACGCAACAAGGTCGGCATCATCACCGGCGCGAGCCGCGGCATCGGTGCCGGCATCGCCCGCACCCTGGCCGCCGAAGGCTGCAAGCTGGTGCTGGCCGCCCGCAGCACCGCCGACCTGGAGGCGCAAGCCGCCGAAGTCCGCAAACTGGGTGGCGAGGCCATTGTCAGCACCGCCGACCTGCGCCAGCCCGAAGCGGTGCAGCCACTGGTGGATGCCGCGCTCAAGGCCTTTGGCCGCATCGACTTTGTCATCACCAATGCCGGCACGGCGCGCATGGGCGCCTTCACCGAGCTCACCGACGCCGACTGGGCCGAAGGCTTCGACCTCAAGTTCTTCGGCCATGTGCGCCTCTTGCGCGCCTGCTGGCCGCAGCTGAAGGCCAACCAGGGCAAGGTGGTCATCATTGCCGGCGCCGCCGGCCGCACCCCTGCAGCCAATGCCATGATCACGGGCTCGGTCAATTCGGCGCTGGTGAACTTCACCAAGTCGCTGGCCGATCTGGGTGTCACCGACAGCGTGCGCGTCAATGCCGTGCTGCCCGGCGCCATCCGCACCGCGCGCTACGAAGGCCGCCTGAAGAAGGCCATGGCGCGATTGAACGCCGATGCCGCCACCGCCGAGCAGAACATGGTGAGCAAGCAGGGCATCACCCGCATCGGAGAAGTCGAGGACATCGCCAATGTCGTCGCCTTCCTGCTGGGGCCGCAGGCCGACTACATGCACGGCGCCGTCGTCGATGTGGACGGCGGGCGCACCAAGGGCGTCTAGCCGACGACACAGCCCGCAGCAATACCAGGGAGGAAGGACATGGCAATGGGTCTGCAAGCACGGCCGCCATCCGCAATGGCAAAGATAGTCACGATGGCAGCAAGCGCATTGGGCTTTGCGGCCGCCCTTGCCGCCCTGCCAGCGCGGGCCGACTACCCGGAGAAGCCGGTGCGCGCCATCGTGCCCTTTGTCGCGGGCAGTTCCAACGACATCCTCGCGCGCATGGTCTCCCCGCTGATGACCAAGGCCATGGGCCAGCAGGTGATCATCATGAACATGCCCGGCGCCGACGGCCGCATCGGCATCGAGGCGCTGGCCAAGTCCGCCCCCGACGGCTACAGCATCCTCTACAGCGGCGGCGCCATTGCGCTGATCCCGGCGCTGCGCAAGCACGTGCCCTTCGACCCGGACCGCGACGTGCAGCCGGTGGCCGAACTGGGCGCGGGCCCCTACGTGGTGGCCATCAACCCGCGGCTGCCGGTGAAGAACCTGCTGGAACTGGCCGAGCATGCGCGCCGCAATCCCGGCAAGCTGAACGGCTCCGCCGGGGGCAACTCCACCTTCATGGCGCTGGTGCTGTTCCAGATCGTCACCAACAGCAAGGTGGAAGTCATTTCCTACAAGGGCACCGGCCCGGCGGCCACCGCGGTGGTGGCCGGTGAAGTGGATTTCGCCAGCATGGACGGATCGGCCTTCGTGTCCTTCATCCCCGGCGGCAAGGTGAAGCCGCTGGCCGTGGCCGGCACGCGCCGCCTGGCCAGCCTGCCTGATGTGCCCACCACGCGCGAAGCCGGCCTGCCCGAGTTTGTCGCCGGCACCGCCTTTGGCGTCTACACCAAGGGCGGCACGCCCATGCCCATCGTGCAGCGCCTGAATGCCGAGATCAACAAGGCCATCGCCACGCCGGAAGTGACCCGGCACCTGATCAGCATCGGCCTCGACCCCAGCAGCACCAGCGTCGAGGAATACACCCAGCAGTACCGCCGCGACCTGGCGCGCTGGAAGGACGTGGTGACGCGGGCGAAACTGCCGCTGCAGGACTGAAAACACGGAAAATCAAAGCACGGAAAACCAAGGAGAAGCATGTTGAGCGCATCACCCCTGATCCGGCGAGGCCGGTCATGAGCGGATTCAATCCCAAAGGCGCCATCGCCATCGTCGGCGCCGGCTCGCCCGGCCTGTTCCGCACCTCACCCGACACGCCCATCATGCTGGCCGAAAAGGCCGTCTCGGCGGCGCTGGCCGATGCGGGCCTCGACCGCAAGAAGGTCGACGGCCTCATCATCCAGATCGGCTCGCCGCGCGGCGCGGACTACGACCTCGCCGCCAGCATGCTGGGCCTGAAGACCCGCTTCAACAGCCAGACCTGGAGCCACGGCCGTTTTGGCGCCACGGTGCTCACGCATGCCGCCATGGCGCTGTCCTGGGGCCTGGCCGATTACGTGCTCGTCTTTGCCGCCTACAACAACTCCAGCTTCGGCAAGCACGGCTCCAAGGAGCGCCCCAGCTTCGGCGAATCCCTGCGTGAAGGCGGCGGGCCGCACGCCGAAACACCGCACGCCGGCTTCACCGCACCGGTGGCCGGTGCCGGCATGGCCGCGCAACGCTACTTCCACAAATTCGGCATCGACCAGGACAAGCTCGCAGCCGTGGCGCTGGCCGAGCGCGCGCATGCCCAGCTGAACCCCGAAGCGGTGATGCGCGGCAAGCTCACGCGCGAGGACTACTTCGCCTCGCGCTTCATCGTCGAGCCGCTGCGCCTGTTCGATTGTTCGGTGCCGGTGGATGGCGCCGTGGCCCTGGTCCTCACCACCGCCGAGCGGGCGAAGGACTGCGCGAAGAAACCGGTGTACCTGCTCGGTGCGCAGGGCATCCACGCCGGCCCCGATGAATTCATCTTCGGCCAGCCCGGCCTGGGCATCAACCAGGCCGAGGAATTCGACTGGCAGCCCCCGGCCGACCAGCGGGTGTACCGCATGGCCGGGGTCACGCCCAAGGACATCGACGCCTTCTACACCTACGACGCCTTCTCCACCAATGTGCTGTGGGGCCTGGAGCGCTTCGGCTTCTGCAAGCCGGGTGAAGGTGCCGACTTCGTGCAGGACGGGCGCATCGGCCCCGGCGGCGCACTGCCGGTGAACACCAACGGCGGCTTCCTCTCCTGCGGCCACTTCAACAGCTGGTTCGAAATGCTGGAGATGGTGCGCCAGCTGCGCGGCGAATGCGGCCCGCGCCAGGTCAAGGACGCGCGCCTGCTGCAATGGGGAACGCCGGTGGGCGATTCTGTCATTTTTGGCCGTGACCCCGCCTGAGCAAAGGATCACCATGACTATTACTATCATCGAACGCACCTTCCCCCAGGACCCCACCAGCCTGTTGCCGGCGGTCACCCCGGACAACCGCCGGTACTGGGACGGCCTCGCCGCAGGCGAACTGAACGTGCAGTACTGCTCCGGCTGCACCCGCCTGCGCTACCCCATCGTGCCGGTCTGCCCCTACTGCACGGGCACGCTGTGGCAGTGGCGCAAGCTCTCCGGCAAGGGTCAGGTCTACAGCTGGGTACGCTACCACCGCAGCTACCTGCCCGAGTTCGAGGACCTGATGCCCTACATCGTCATCACCGCGCAGATGGACGAAGGCGTGCGCATGTACGGGCGCCTCGCCAACACCATCGCCCGCAATGAAGGCGTGGACATCGGCGCGCCGGTGGAAACCCTCATCGAGCGCTGGCCGGACGGGCGCTGCGTGCCGGCGTTCAGGCTCATCGGAAAAAAATAACTCAGGCAATCGGCAGCCCCACAGCGGCGGCCGCACCCCGACACAGGAACACAGGAGAGGCAATGAAAGCAGCAGTGATGCACCAGCAGGGCGGCCCGGAAGTCCTCGTCATCGAGGACATCGCCATCCCTGCGATCAAACCCAATGAAGTGCTGGTGAAGGTCGGCGCGGTGGGCGTGTCCTACCACGACGTGGTCGAGCGCAACGGCACCTACCAGCGCGGCGTGCACTTCCCCATGGTGATCGGCAACGAAGTGGCCGGCACCGTGGAAAAGGTCGGTGAGCAGGTCACCACGCTCAAGGTGGGCGACCGCGTCTGCTGCAAGCCCTTCCAGGTGTGCGGCATGTGCCGTCGCTGCAGGAACGGCATGGAGACGGCCTGCACCAAACGCCGCGGCGTACGCGGCGGCTATGCCGAGTACACCAACATCACCGAAGAAGCGCTGCTGAAGATCCCCGACAGCGTCAGCTTCGAGCAGGCCTGCATGCTGGGCGCCTCCACCGGTGTGGCGCTCAATGCGGTGCGCGATGTGGCGAAGGTGCGCGTCGGCGAACACGTGCTGGTCACCGGCGCCAGCGGCGGCTGCGGCATCCCTTCGGTGGAGATCGCACGCGCCTCAGGGGCCATCGTCATCGCCGTCACCCGCTCCGCGGCCAAGCGCCAGGAACTGCTCGACATTGGTGCCCACCATGTCATCGTCGCCGCCGACGGCAAGGACTTCTCCAATGACGTGAAGGCCCTCACCGCCGACGAAGGCGTGGAAGTGGTCATCGACAACGTCGGTAGCCGCGTCTTCACCCCCAGCTTCAAGAGCCTGGCCGTGGGCGGGCGCTACGCCTTCGTCGGCCAGCTGTTCCGCGAGGACATCTCCATCAACCCGGCACGCATCTTCTTCAAGCGCGCCAACATGATAGGCGTCGGCAGCTGCCGCCGCGACCAGCTGGAGGACGCCATCAAGCTGGTGGCCGCCGGCACCGTGAAGCCGCGCGTGGCCAAGGTGTTCCCGCTCGCCGAGGTGGCGAAGGCCCATGCACTGGTGGAAAGCGGTGAAGTGGTCGGGCGCGTGGTGCTGAAGCCCTGAGGCCCCGGCCCGCCTGCCTGTTTCCGGACGCATCTGACCTAACCTATCCAGACTATCAAACGCATAACAATCTCATAACGTTCAGCAACCAAGGAGCAATCACAACATGGCAAAAATGCCACTCGAAGGAATACGCGTCATCGACCTCTCCGGCCATGCGTCCGGGCCCATGTGCGCCATGACCCTGGGCGACTTCGGCGCCGAGGTGATCAAGGTGGAGGCCCCGCGCGGTGACCATGCGCGCTCCTGGGGCTCGGCCCGCTTCGGCCCGAAGAATGACATCAGCTCGGAGTACGGTGCGCTCAACCGCAACAAGGAAAGCATCGTCATCGACCTGAAGAACCCGGACGGCCTGAAGCTGTGCAAGGAGCTCATCCAGAAGGCCGACGTGGTGCTGGAGAACTTCAAGCCCGGCGTGCTGGCCAGGTTGGGCCTGGGCTGGGAGGTCATCTCCGAGCTGAACCCGCGCACGGTGCTCTGCAGCATCTCCGCCTTCGGCCAGACCGGCCCGCGCTCCAAGCTTCCCGGCTTCGACCTGCTGATGCAGGCCTATGCGGGCGCCCTGTCCATCACCGGCGAGCCCAACCGGCCGGCAGTGCGCATCGGCCCCTCCACCATCGACTTCATGACCGCCGCCCACGGCGTGATCGGCATCCTGCTCGCCCTGCGCGAGCGTGACTCCAGCGGCAAGGGTCAGCACGTGGACACCTCGCTGTATGAGTCGGCCATCGTCCAGATGACACACATGATCCTGGATGCCAGCGCCACCGGCGTGGTACCCAGCCGCTGGGGCCCCTACTTCCCCTTCCTCGCCCCCTACGGCATCTTCGTCGGCAGCGACCGCGAGTTCTACCTGGGCGCCTCCACCAATGCCATGTGGACCAAGCTCATGGAATTCATCGGCCGCCAGGACCTGATGAAAGATCCGCGCTTCATCAACAACTCCGACCGCGCGCAGAACCAGGAAGCGCTCTACGAAGTGCTGGTACCCATCTTCAAGTCGAAGACGGCGCAGGAATGGGTGGACAACGCCACCAAGCTCGGCATCCCCAACTGCATGATCCACAACCTGGGCGAAGTGGTGGTGCAGGAACAGGCCATCGCCCGCGAGGCGGTGATCAGCGTGCCCGGCATTCCCACCGGCAAGTCGGCCGGCATCCCGATCAAGCTCTCACGCACGCCCGGCTCGGTGCGCAAGGGCCCGCCCACGCTGGGCGAGGATACCGATGCGGTGTTGAAGCGCATGGGCTACTCGGAGGCTGACATCGCGCGCCTGCATGCCGCGGGCGTGATCACGCCCTCGTCCGAGGCACACTGAGCGTCACGCTCGTTGCAGCAGCCTTCGACAACCTCAAGAGGAGCGTCTGGAGATGAGCAAGAAGCTGATGAACGGCTTGCGCCTGGCACTGCTGCCGCTGCTGGCAGCGGCAGCAGTGTTGCCGGCGCAGGCCCAGTACCCCGAGAAGACCATCCGCATCATCGTGCCCTTCGAGCCGGGCGGGGCCAATGACATCATGGCCCGGGTCACCGCGCCCAACCTGGGCAAGGCGCTCAACCAGATGGTGATCGTCGAAAATCGCCCCGGCGCCGGTGGCAACATCGGTGCCGCCTTCGTCGCCAAGGGGCCGGCCGATGGCTACGCGCTGCTGTTTACCGCGGGCGGCGCCACGCAGAACCCGGCGCTGTTTCGCAACATCAACTACGACCCCATCGCCGACCTGACCCCGGCCGCCGTGCTGGGCTACGGGCCGCACATCTTCGTCATCAACCCGAAGCTGCCCTTCCACAGCATCCGCGACGTGGTGGAGTACGCGAAGAAGAACCCAGGCAAGCTGAACGCCGCTGCGGGTGGGGCCACCACCCGACTGGAGAGCGAGATGTTCCAGATCCAGAACGGCGTGAAGGTGGAGATCATCCCCTACAGCGGCACCGGGCGCGCCTCGCAGGCGGTGCTGGCCGGCGAAGCCGACTTCGTCATCATGGACACCTCCCCGGTGGTGTCTCTGATCAAGGGCGGCAAGCTGCGGGGCCTCGGGATCATCGGCGAGGAACGCCACCCGGCCATGCCCGACATCCCCACGGTGAAAGAGCAGGGCTATCCGGACTTCCTCGGCGGCATCACCTTCGGCGCCTACATCCCGATGAAGACGCCGAAGGACATCGCCCAGAAGCTGAACACCACCCTGAACAAGGTCATGCTCTCGACCGAGATGAAGGAATGGTTCGACAAGGTCGGCGCCAAACCCATCAACATGAACCTCGACGAAGCCCGCGGCTGGTACCTGAAGGAACTGGCGGTGTGGAAGGATGTCGTCACCAAGGCGAAGATCCCCTATGCCGACTAACAGCCGGCAGGCTGAAGCAGCAGGCAAGGCAGCCAACACCCCTCAGTGTCGTCCCCGCGCAGGCGGGGACCCATTTTGATGCAACTGCGACCATGATCTGCAGCAGTACCCGCAGCAAACCGACACCCGCAACCGGAGACCACCATGACGCATAACCCCAAGCACATCACCGCAGCCCTGGCCCTGGCCGGCATCGCGCTGCTGCCCCAGGCCGTCCGCGCCGAGTGGCCCGAGAAACCCATCCGCGCCATCGTCCCCTTCGCCCCCGGCGGCGCCAATGACGTGATGGGCCGCCTCATCTCCCCGGAAATCTCCAAGGCGCTCGGCCAGCCCGTCATCATCGAGAACAAGCCCGGCGCCGGCGGCAACATCGGCCTGGACTTCGTCGCCAAGTCCAAACCCGACGGCTACACCATCCTCTACAGCGCCACCGCCTCCACACAGAACCCGGCGCTCTACCGCAACCTGCCCTTCGACCCGATCAAGGACCTGCAACCGGTGTTCGAGATCGCCCAGGCGCCCTATGTCATCTTCGTCAACCCCAAGCTGCCGGTGAGGAACGCCGCCGAACTGGTGGACTACGCGCGCAAGAACCCGGGCAAGCTCAATGCCGCCTCCGGGGGCCTCGGCACGCAGCTCTCGGTGGAACTCTTTCGCATCAAGAACAAGCTCAGCCTGGAGATCATCCCCTATGCGGGCACCGGCCCGTCATCCGTGGCCGTGCGCACCGGCACCGCCGACTTCGCCATCATGGACACCTCGGCCTACACCGGCTTCCTCGCCGCGGGCCAGGTGAAGGCACTGGCCGTGGCGGGCGAAAAGCGACTCTCCGCCCTGCCCGACGTGCCCACCGCGCGCGAAGCAGGCCTGGGCGATTACCTCGCCGGCACGCTCTTCGGTGTCTACATGCAGGGCGCCACACCCGCGGACATCGTGCAGAAAATGAATGCGGTGGGCAACAGGATCATTGCCCAGCCCGACATGGTCGAAAAGCTGCGCAAGTTCGGCGCCGAGCCCAACCCCAAAAGCGTGGACGTGTTCACCAAGTTCGTGCACGGTGAAATTGCGCTGTGGAAGGGCATCGTCAAGCAGGCAAATATTCCGTACGTGGATTGAGGCGGGGCGGCCCCGTTACGTTGACGCCGGCCGGGGCCGACAGTGCCCCGGCAATTATGATCATTTTCGAATATACCCTGTCTTCATCATTGGATATTTTGAATTATTGTAATCACACACATCCTGCTACTACAGCCGTTACGGCACGCCCCAAAGTATCCGGATGGATATGATGACGTTGGATGACGCCGCTCTCCGGGTCAGGCGACAACTTTGCCGAGGGGAACACGTACTGCCAGCCCCACTCGCGGGGCGCGCGCGGATACTTGCGCGACAGGGCATGCGGCAACCATACCTCGCCATGGCC
>CAIPGJ010000721.1 GCA_903864555.1 uncultured Pseudomonadota bacterium
GAGGAGATTCAAATGGCAAAGATGAAGGCCGCCATGGCCGCCGTTCTGGTAATGGAAAAAGAGGGCGTGAGCCAGGCCTTTGGTGTGCCCGGGGCGGCTATCAATCCGCTCTACGCAGCGCTGCGCGAGCGCCAGTCGATAGCCCATATTCTGGCGCGCCACGTGGAGGGTGCCTCGCACATGGCCGAGGGCTACACCCGTGCCGCCGCCGGCAACATCGGTGTGTGCATCGGAACCAGCGGCCCGGCAGGAACCGACATGATCACCGGCCTGTATTCGGCCATTGCCGACAGCATCCCGATCCTGTGCATCACCGGTCAGGCGCCACGCGCCCGCCTGTACAAGGAGGATTTTCAGGCAGTGGATATCGAGTCCATTTCCAAGCCGGTGACCAAGTGGAGCGTGACCGTGCGCGAGCCGGCGCTGGTGCCGCGCGCTTTCCAGCAGGCTTTTCACCTGATGCGTTCGGGTCGCCCCGGGCCTGTGCTGATCGACCTGCCTTTTGATGTGCAGATGGCCGAGATCGAGTTTGACATCGAAACCTACGAGCCGCTCCCGGTTTACAAGCCATTTGCCAGCCGCAAGCAAATCGAAAAAGCGCTTGACATGCTGGCGGCTGCCGACAAGCCGCTGATCGTCGCCGGCGGTGGCATCATCAACGCCAACGCCAGTGCGCTGCTGGTGGAGTTTGCCGAACTCGTGGGTGTGCCGGTGATTCCGACACTGATGGGCTGGGGCGCCATTCCCGATGATCACCCGCTCATGGCCGGCATGGTTGGGCTGCAGACCAGCCACCGGTACGGCAACGCCACGATGCTGGCTGCCGACTTTGTATTGGGCATCGGCAACCGCTGGGCTAACCGCCACACCGGCTCCACCGAGGTCTACACCAAGGGTCGCACCTTTGTGCATGTGGACATTGAACCGACCCAGATCGGCCGTGTCTTCATGCCCGACTTCGGCATCGTCAGCGACGCCCATGCGGCGCTGGAATTATTCGTGCAGGTGGCACGTGAGCGCAAGGCGGCGCAACGGCTGAGGGACTACAGTGACTGGGTCAACCGCTGCGCCGAGCGCAAGAAGCTGATGCACCGCAAGACCCACTACACCGAGACACCGATCAAGCCGCTGCGGGTGTACGAAGAAATGAACAAGGTGTTCCCCCGCGACACCATTTATGTCACCACGATCGGCCTGAGCCAGATTGCCGGTGCGCAGTTCCTGCATGTCTACGGCCCGCGCCAGTGGATCAACTGCGGCCAGGCCGGCCCGCTAGGCTGGACTATTCCGGCCGCGCTGGGCGTGGTGGCGGCCGACCCGACCCGCACGGTGGTTGGTCTAGCTGGCGACTATGACTTCCAGTTCATGATCGAAGAGCTGGCGGTGGGTGCCCAGTTCCGCCTTCCCTATGTGCAGGTGCTGGTCAACAACAGCTACCTGGGGCTGATTCGCCAGAGCCAGCGCGGCTTTGAGATGGACTACTGCGTACAGCTGGCTTTTGAGAACCAAAACGTCAGCGATCCGGCTCTGCGAAGCTACGGTGTGGATCACCAGGCGGTGGTTCAGGGGCTGGGTTGCAAGTCCCTGCGCGTGACCGATCCCGAAAAAATTGAAGCTGCGTTGCACGAAGCGCAGCGCATGGCACAGCAGTACCGGGTGCCGGTGGTGGTGGAGGTGATTCTGGAGAAGGTCACCAACATTGCCATGGGTACCGAGATCGACAAGATCAACGAGTTTGAGGACATCGACTGCCGCCATCCGGAAGGCAGACAGGGCCTGGAGTTGGCCGGTTTGCTTGATTAAAAACCCCGGGGGGCTTGCGGCGGCTCTGTCACATTAGCGGCAAGAGGATAAGAATTGGCATTGATTTAATTAAGGAATTTTCGCGTAAATTACTTAATGCGACAGATCCGGTTTAAGGTGAACGGATTTCTAGAGCAGAACAGGGGAGCGGTTGTTTAAACTAAGGCTGCTGTGGCGAAGCTAGTAGGTGAGTAAACAGGGGTAATTACAAGAGATTACAATC
>CAIPGJ010000722.1 GCA_903864555.1 uncultured Pseudomonadota bacterium
AGGAAAAGTACCTGGTGCGCCTGGAGAACCAGAAGTACTGCCTGTCGTTCCGCTTCATGCGCCTCGCCGGGCTGGTGGGCAGCACGCTCGACATCCGCGCCATTGCGCGGCCGATCATGTCGGAGCTGGCCGAGAAAACCGATGAAACCGTGACGCTGCACATGGTGAGCGGGCGCGACCGCGTCTGCATTGACTGCGTGGCTGCCGGCGCACCGCTGCGCACCGTCACCCCGCCCGGACAACACATCCGGCTGCTGGTGGGTTCGCCCTCGGAAGTCCTGATGGCCTACATGGGAAAGGAGGAACTCGCCCCGATCCTGAGCTTCATATCGCGCACCACCAAACGCAGCAAGGCCAACTTGCTGGCCGCCTACGCCACCATCCGCGCGCAGGGCTACGCGGTGTCCCACGGGGCCCGCGTGCTCGGCATCACCGGCGTCGCGGCCCCCATCAAGGATGTGGAGCAGCAGGTACGCTACTGCCTCGCAGTGACCGGCCCCTCGGTACGGGTCGAGCCGCGTGAGCGCGAATTCATCAAGCTGGTGGCCAAGGCTGCGGTGGACATTTCACTCGGCTACGGCGCCACCATCTGAATCGGTCCGGCCGCCTGCGCCATGTCACACCGGCGCAAGACCGGATTTCCCGGGGTTATCGATCCCGAATTTCTGACCAGGAGGAAAGAACATGACTGACGCATCCGCACACACCGCAGGCAAGGGCCCCGGCTGGACCGCGACACAACGCCTCGGCGGCAAGGTGGCGGTGGTCATCGGCGCCGGGCAGAGCCCCGGCGAAGGTTTCGGCAATGGCCGCGCCACGGCGATGCGCTTCGCGCGTGAAGGCGCCCGGGTGCTGGCAGTGGACCGGCGGCTGGATTCGGCCGAGGAAACGGCCGCCCTGATCAGGGCCGAGGGCTACGAGTGCATCGCCTTTGCCGCCGATGTCACCCGCGAAGCTGATCTCGCCGCCACCATGGCCGAGGCGAAACAGCGCTGGGGCTCCCTCGACGTGCTGCACAACAACGTCGGGGTGAGCCTGGGGGGCGGTGATGCCGAACTGCTCGACATCACCGAAGAGGCCTTCGACAACGTCTACCGCATCAACCTGCGCGGCATGGCGTTCGCCTGCAAGCATGCGGTGAAGATGATGCGCGAGCAGCGCTCCGGCGTGATCGTCAACATCTCCTCCGCGGCGGCGCTGGAGAACTATCCCTATGTGGCCTACAAGACCACCAAGGCAGCCGTCATCGCATTGACCCAGCAGCTGGCGATCCAGAACGCCCCCTTCGGCATCCGCGCCAACTGCATCCTGCCCGGCCTGATTGCAACACCAATGGCAGTGGACACCCGGGCGCGCACCTGGAACCTGCCGCGCGAGCAGGTGGTGGCCGAACGCGATGCCAAGGTGCCACTGCGGGGGCAGCAGGGCACTGCCTGGGACGTGGCCAATGCTGCACTGTTCCTCGCCTCCGACGAAGCCAACTTCATCACCGGCATCGGCATGGTGGTGGATGGCGGCCGGGTGCTGGATGCCGGCTGAA
>CAIPGJ010000723.1 GCA_903864555.1 uncultured Pseudomonadota bacterium
AATTACGAGGACGTCGAAGGCGGCCCGTGACGCCCGCTGGTGCCGATATCCGGTATCCCGCTTCCCGGGGCGCATGACTGGACGCGCCGGCTTGCGCAGCAGGCGCTGGCCACCCATTCATTCCTGATTGACCTGCATCAATTTTCCGCCTTGCAGCCGGCTGACAATGAGTCAGGTTTCCGGCGCCGCCGGGAATCCGCGTGGAAGGCAATGCGCGTGTCTGCAGGCGCGTTCACTTCTGTCACGGCTGGTTGAATGGCACTCACGCAGGAGGACAGCATGTCCGCAAGGCTGATTACTGCAATCGTCGCAACGGCACTCTCGGGAGCTGCGCTGGCCGCCGACGTAAGCTATACGAAGGATGTCGCACCCATCATCAAGAACTACTGTAGCGAATGTCACGGTGCCGATTCGCCTGATCTTGATACCTGGAAGGCAAACGAAAAGAAATACGTCCAGGAGAAAACCGGGCCGCGCATGCACACCTACAACGAGCTGATTTCCTATATCGGGTGGCCTGATACGGGCGCCTTCATGCGCAGGCTCGATGATGGCAAGGGTACCGCCGACGGCAAGCCCGGGAACATGTACAGGCAGCTGGGCTCCGATGAAGCAGAGCGCCAGAAGAATCTGGCCATCCTGAAGGACTGGGTGGGTGAGGGCGCGTGGAATCTCAATCGCTGGGCCGTCCGCGGGACTGTGCCGGCCATCACCAAGGAACAGCTGGACAAGCTGAAGCTGAAGTACTGAGAGCCCCTGACGGAATTGTCTGCAGGGGCATCCGATGCAGGGGAGTGCGGGGGAGTATCCCTCGCATTGTCAGGCTGTCAGGCGCTCCAGGAGGCATTGCCGGCATCCGGGCAGCATGCCAGCCCGTTACTGGCGTGAGGCCCTTGCCGACGCCGCCAGCCGGCTTGCCCGCTGGCGGTGCGCACGGATCGCCCTGCGGCGACCCTACACCGTGCGCTTGATCAGCTTCCCGAGAGTCTTGGCCTCGCCCATCATGGCCAGTGTGAGCTGGTCGAACACGGCCTGGTTGAGCGCTTCGATCTCCATCTCGTAGGACGTCCTGCCGAAACGCTCCAGGTTGGTGGCGTCCAGTCGCAGCTTCTCGCCGGCTTCGTCGCAACTGATGATCAGCCGCGCCTTGATCTCGCAGGTGAGGAAAAAGATCGTGTTGGTAAGGTGGCCCTGGGCGTTGCGCGTGTACTGCTTGCGGTAGGTGAACCCCGTTTCATCGAGCTGCTTCTCGGTGCGGTCGGCCACCAGCGGGTCACGTTCCACTTTCATTTCGCCCGGGCTGGACAGCGTGAAGGTCACGGTCAGGCGGTCGAAGACCGGCGCTTCCTTGTCGTCGTTGCGGGGGCGGGGGTTGATGCTCGAGCGGGCATCGTCCTTCCACACCAGTCCACCGAAATTGGCGACGTTGAGCAGCACGTAGGTGCCCGAATACTCCGGTTTCAGCTCGTTCAGCTGTGTCGTCAGTTCGGTGAAGTACTTGTGCGCGGCATGCAGGGAGTCGCTCATGCGCCGGAACAGTTTTTTCTCCGCTTCGAGGCGGCTGGCTGCGATCTGGTCTTCGGAGAGCTTCTTGGTCAGCGCCCGCTGCTTGATCAGTTCCAGCGCGCTCAGCGCCGGGGCTGCTGCCGGCGCTGCGGCGGGTGCCGGGGCGGCAGTGGGCGCAGGGGCGGGCTTGTTGTGTTCCGGATCGGAGGGCAATTCTTCTCCCGATAGGTCAAGGCTGTTGAGGATGGCCCAGAGCTTTTCCAGTTCGCTGTCGTGGACAAAACTCAAGCCCAGGCGATAGCCGTTCCGGAATGGCCACGAAGACATTATCACCGATTTCAGCTTGATGACCTTCTGCTCGACGCCATTGATCACGGGCGGAATCAGCAGCATGGTGAGCACGGTGTTGATGGGCTCATCCTCATTGCTCTGCACCGAGGTTCCGTTGACGGACAGGTCGTGCGTCAGGGTGTGGAAAATGGGTTTCCTGGTGGCGCCGGTGTAGGCGAGCGCCGCCTTCCAGCGCGCGTTGAAGCGCTTGTCCTTGCGTTTGTCTTGCATGACCCTTCCCGTCATCCAGCCTGTTCTGCACTCCGGGGACGTGAGCCGGTTTCGCCTGTCCCCTCTCCCTGTCCCGCCGTGTATGAGCGGGGCGGGCGCAAGCATACTCGAACCGGCTGAATGTGTGAGGTTTTGTGCAGGGTCGTGCTGGTTTCGTGTGGTTTTCGCGCCAATTTCCGGGGGCACCGGGAGGTGCAATAAATCCACCGCGAAAACGCTGATCCCCCTCACGCTTTCTGTAGAATCGGGCACCCTGATAAAGCGGTGCCGGCTGCAGGTGTGGCGGCGCCGGACGAGGCGGCAAGCGTCCGTTCCGATGCGGGACAGTACGGCGGCATTCGTGGCCCCTGCTCGTTTCCGCGGGGCACATCAATTCTGAAGGAGTGGCAAGCAATGAAGCAACAGACTTTGGTTAACCGC
>CAIPGJ010000724.1 GCA_903864555.1 uncultured Pseudomonadota bacterium
CAACCGGCTGGGCGAGCTGACCAGCATCCACTGGCACGGCCAGCGGCTGCCCAATGGCATGGACGGCGTCACCGGCCTGAACCAGCCGGGCATTCCGCCCGGCAAGACCTTCGTCTATGAGTTCGTGGCGCGGCGGCCCGGCACCTTCATGTACCACCCGCATGCTGACGAGATGACCCAGATGGCCATGGGCATGATGGGCTTCTGGGTCACCCATCCCAAGGGCCGTCATCCGCTGATCGACCCGGTGGACCGCGACTTCTGCTTCCTGCTGAGCGCCTACGACATCGACCCGGGCAGCTACACCCCGAAGATCATGACCATGCTCGACTTCAACTTGTGGTCGTGGAACAGCCGCATCTTCCCCGGCATCGACTCGCTCAATGTGCGACTGAACGACAAGGTGCGCATCCGCGTCGGCAACCTCACCATGACCAATCATCCCATGCACCTGCACGGCCACGAGTTCACCGTCACCGGCACCGATGGCGGACCGACACCGAAGAGCACGCGCTGGTACGAAGTCACCACCGATGTGGCGGTAGGCCAGATGCGCCAGATCGAGTTTCTCGCCGACGAGGAAGGCGACTGGGCCTTCCACTGCCACAAGAGCCACCACACCATGAATGCCATGGGCCACGCCGTGCCCACGCTCATCGGCATCGACCACACCGACATCGCGCGCCGCATCACCGGCATCATCCCCGACTACATGGTGATGGGCGAACGCGGCATGGCCGACATGGCCGACATGGAAATGCCGCTGCCGGACAACACCGTGCCCATGATGACCGGCCAGGGGCCTTTCGGCTCGGTGGAAATGGGCGGCATGTTCAGTGTGCTGAAAGTCCGGCGCCAGCAGAAGCCTGGTGACTACGCCGATCCCGGCTGGTACCAGCACCCCAGCGGCACAGTGGCATCGGAATGGACGGGCGCTCCGCCGGAACCGGCGCGCGCCGCCACCGCAGGCGGACAGTCGATGCCGCTGCAAAAGCCCCCTGCCGCCCCCACCGAAGTGCGCGTGCGCAAGCCCTCCGCGCACTCCGGACATTGAAGAGGATCAACATGAACATCCTGAGCACGGCATGGCTGATCCTGGCACTCGCAGCTGGCAGCGGCCCGGCCATGGCCCATGGAGAAAACGACCCGGGCAGGGACAAGGCCGGCGACGCTGCGCTCAAACAGGAGCAGACCGCATGGGGCATCGCCGGAGCAGCCAAGGACGTGAAGCGCACCATCCGCATCCGCATGGACGACAGGATGCGATTCAGCCCCTCGCGCATCCGCGTGCGTGAAGGCGATACCGTGAAGTTCGTGATCGAGAACCGCGGGCAATTGCTGCACGAGATGGTCATCGGCACGAAGCAGGTGCTCGATGAACATGCGCAACTGATGATGAAGTTTCCCAACATGGAACATGACGAGCCGCATATGGCCCATGTGAATGCCGGCAAGAGCGGGGCCATCCTCTGGACCTTCAACCGTCCCGGCGATTTCGATTTCGCCTGCCTGATCGCCGGCCACTATCAGGCCGGCATGCGCGGCAGCATCAAGGTCACCCCGGCCAAAGGAGCCCGATCATGAAGCATGAAAAACGCATTGCGCCTGCACCCCGCCACGCTGCAGGCCGGCGTCATTTCATCACCGGGGTGGCCGCGCTATGCCTGCTGCCCGTCACTGCCAAGGCCTACGGAGCGGCCGGCGCCGCCGCGGGCCCCGTGGTGGAGGTGTGGAAGGATCCCAACTGCGGCTGCTGCAAGGACTGGATCACCCACCTGCACGGGCAGGGCTTTGCCACGAAAGTGCATGAGAGCGGCAATGCCACCATGCGCGCCACGCTGGGTATGCCGCAACGGCTTGGTTCCTGCCACACCGCACGGGTGGGCGGCTACGTCATCGAGGGCCATGTCCCGGCGCGCGACATCCATCGGCTGTTGAAGGAGAAACCCACGGCCCTCGGACTGGCCGTGCCGGGCATGCCCATCGGCTCCCCCGGCATGGATGGCCCGGAGTACGGCGCGCGCAAGGACGCCTACGACGTGCTGCTGGTAAGGCGTGACGGCAGCACCACGGTATACCAGTCCTATGCCGGCACCAGGGCCCGCACATGAGGACAAGCCTACCCATTGGCGATTCACCCTCATCGGAAACCGAAAGGATGCCCATGAAGACCATCCCGCTGCGCCTCATCCTCCCTGCCTTGCTGTGCGCCTTGATGTCCGCCCCCGCCCTGGCGCAACAGAAAACCGATGAACATGCCGCGCCCCCCACTGCCGGCAAGGCAGCACCCGCGGCCGAGAAAACCAATGGCGAAGTGCGTCGCATCGACAAGGCGGGTGGCCGCATCACCCTCAGACACGAGGAGATCAAGAGCCTGGACATGCCGCCCATGACCATGGTGTTCCGCGTGCGCGACCCGGCGCTGCTCGACGGACTGAACGTGGGCGACAAGGTCCGCTTCACCGCCGAAAGCGTCGGCGGCAACAACACCGTGACCAGCATCGAGGCGGCCCGCTAGCGGGTGCCG
>CAIPGJ010000725.1 GCA_903864555.1 uncultured Pseudomonadota bacterium
CGAGGACAACGCCATCAACCAGCTGGTGGGCAGGCGTGTGCTGGAGAGCCTCGGCATCGCCGTGGATGTGGCTGCCGACGGCCGCGAGGTGTTGCAGATGCTCGCGCAGCGGCGCTACGACGTGGTGCTGATGGACGTACAGATGCCTGAGCTCGACGGCATCGAGGCCACGCGGGCGATCCGTGCGGACGGTACGGCCCACCAGCCATACATCATCGCGATGACGGCCAACGTGCTGGCGTCCGATCGTGCAGCGTGCAGTTCGGCCGGGATGGACGACTTCGTGGGCAAGCCCATCCGCGTGGCGGACGTTCATGCAGCGCTGGGCCGTGCGATCTCGGGCATCAGCAGTCGTGCGCTGGCGAGCGGCCGCGCGTCGGCGAGCAGCCGCGCGTCCTGAGTCCTGAGTCCTGAGTCCTGAGTCTTGGGCCTTGGGCCTTGGGCCCTGCGGCGTCGCGCCGATTGCGCGGCCGGCAGCGGCTGCGTTCCGGCGAGCGTCGTGCGCACGCGCGTAGTTCGCATCGCATCAGCGTGACGTTGCTTCACGAAACTGGCGGGCGTACGGTCCGGGCGATCCGGAGGTAGTCCATGCCCGCATCCACAGCTGCGCCGTCGTTGGCGCCGAGCCCTTCCACGCCCGGTGCGGCGAGCCCATCGGCGGCGCCTGCTCAGAGCCCTGCGGCGATGGCTGCCGCGGCCCGTACGAAGATGATGCTGGAGGAGCCGCCGTTGCGGCTGCTGGTGCGCATGGCCAGCCCGAACGCCATCGCGTTCCTGGTGCAGGCCAGCGTGAGCATGATCGAGGCCTGGTACATCGGCCGCCTCGGCACGGTGTCGCTGGCGGCCATCGCGCTGGTGTTTCCCGGGCTGATGCTCATGCAGATGCTGTCGGGTGGTGCCATGGGCGGCGCAGTGACCAGCGCCATCGCGCGCTCGTTGGGCGCCGGCCAGCACGAACGTGCGCAGCGCCTGATCTGGCACGCACTCGCCATCGGCGTGGGCGCGGGTGCCTTCTTCGCCCTCGCATGGTGGCTCGGCGGGCGTGCGCTGCTGCTGCGGCTGGGCGCGCACGACGCCGTGCTCGATGCGGCGCTCAGCTACGGCAACCTCGTGTTCAGCGGCTGCGTGCTGATCTGGCTGATGTCGCTGCTGAGTGCCGTGTTCCGCGGCATGGGCGACATGCAGTTCCCGGCCACGCTGATGATGGCGGGCGCGGCGATCCAGGTGCCGCTGTCCGGGTTGCTGGTGCTCGGCGGGTTCGGCGTGCCTTCCTTCGGCATCGTGGGCGCGGCGGTGTCGGTGCTCGCGGTGGCGTTCGTGAACACCGCGCTGCAACTGTGGCGGCTCGGCCGTGGCGGGGCAAACCTGCGCCTGCGCACGTCGCAGTTGCAGCTCGAGTGGAACCTCTTCCGCGACATCCTGCGCGTAGGTGCGCTCGCCTCGCTGTCACCGATCTTCACCGTGCTCACCATCGGCATGGTGAACGGGCTCATCGCCGGCATGGGCGCGGCGGCCATCGCCGGCTACGGCATCGGCGCGCGCATGGAATTCCTGTTGATTCCGCTGGTGTTCGGGCTCGGCGCCTCGATGACCTCGTTGGTGGGCGTGAACGTGGGCGCGGGAAAGATCGCGCGCGCCGAACGCATCGGCTGGATCGGTGGCGGTTGCGCGGCGGCACTCACCGGCAGCGTGGGGCTGCTGCTCGCGCTGGTACCCGGCCTGTGGATGGACCTGTTCACCGACGATCCGGCCACCCTCGCGGCCGGTGCAGCGTACCTGCGCATTGCCGGGCCAGCGTTCGTGTTCCAGGGTCTCGGCCTGTCGCTGTACTTCGCATCGCAAGGTGCGAGTGCGGTGCTGTGGCCCGTGGTGGGCACGGTGGTGCGCTTCGTGGTGAGCGTGGGCGGTGCCTACGTGGCCGTGCGGCAGTTCGGCGGCGGGCTCGAAGGCATCTTCGCCAGCATCGCCGCGGGCATGGCGCTGTACGGCATCATCACCGCTGCCG
>CAIPGJ010000726.1 GCA_903864555.1 uncultured Pseudomonadota bacterium
CCATCATCACGGCATCATGCTGCTCGATGAAAAGCGCGGCATCGTCGAGCCCTTCCTCGAGGGCACGACCAAGGATCGCTTCAAGGGCACGAATGACCTGATCTTCGCCAAGAACGGCGACCTGTTTTTCACCGATCAGGGCGGCACCGGCCTGCACGATCCCACCGGGCGGGTGTACCGCTACCGCTTCGAGTCCGACCGCCTCGAATGTCTGATTGACACGATTCCCAGCCCGAACGGCCTCGTTTTCAACGTGCGCGAAACCGAGCTGTTCGTTGCGGTAACGCGCGCCAATGCAGTGTGGCGCCTGCCGCTGGATGACAAGCACGGCGTCAGCAAGGTTGGCCTGTTCGTGCAGTTGTTCAGCGCCGGTCCCGATGGCCTGGCGCTGGATGAAGACGGCAACGTGCTGATCACACATCCTGGCCAAGGCATCATCTGGGTGTACAGCAAGCGCGGCGTGCCGCTCTACCAGGTGCAATCCTGCGGCGGTGATGCCACCACGAACCTTGCGTTCGGTGGTGATGACCGCAAGACGCTCTACATTGTCGATTCCCGTGCCAACAACATCCTGACCGCACAGATGCCTGTTGCCGGCAAGATGATGTATTCCCACACATGAAATGAAGCAACCGAGGAGCAGGAAAATGACTGCCGCACACAATATCGCACGCACTTCACTGCTGCTGGCCGCATCGCTGTTGTCCGGCGTTGCCGCGGCACAGGCCTTTCCCACCAAGCCCGTCACCTTCGTGTCGCCGTTTCCGCCGGGTGGGGGCAATGACCTGATTTCACGCAGCGTCGCCGCCCCCATGGCCAAAGACCTTGGTCAGAACGTCGTGGTGGATAACCGTCCCGGCGCCGAGACCGTGTTGGGCATGTCCAGCGTGGCGCGCTCAGCCCCCGACGGCTATACCGTGATCCTCACCAGCAGTACTTTTGCCATCAATGCCACGCTCAACCCCAAGCTGCCCTACACGCAGAAAGACTTCGAGCCCGTGGCGTTGCTGGGGTCAACGCCCTATATCGTGACGGTCAACGCCGCCTCGCCGATCAAGACCATGAACGACCTCGTGTCCATGGCACGCGCCAAGCCGGGCCAGGTGTTTCACGCGGGGGCATCGCTGGCCTCCAAGCTGGGACTGGAGTTGCTCAACCTGCAAAGCAAGGTGCAGATCGCTCACGTCAACTACAAGGGTGCCGGCCTGGCCGCCACCGACCTGGTTGGCGATCGCGTCACTTTCATGATGGCCACACCGCCGACGGTGCTCAACTTGATCAAGTCCGGCAAGCTGCGCGCCATCGCAGTCAGCAGCGCCGCTCCATCCAGCCTGGCCCCGGGACAACCGACCGTGGCCGATGCGCTGAAGATGCCCGGGTTCGAAGTCGGTACCTGGTACGGCATCCTCGCGCCGGCCCACACGCCGGCCGACGTCGTGCGCCGGCTCAATGTCGCTGCGAACAAGGCGACCAGCGATCCAGCGGCACGGGAGCGCATGGAATCTCAGGGTATCGATGTTGCCGGATCGACCATCGACCAGTTCAAGGCCTACATCCAGACCGAGACCGAAAAGTGGGGCAGGGTCATCAAGTTCGCCAATGTGAAGCCAGAAGCCGAGTAGCGCACAAATAACGAAAAAGCGGCATAACGGCAGCACAACCGCGGCAAAAAAACGGAGGAGCACCCCATGCCTTACCTGAAGCTGAACGATTGCAGGCTGTTCTACAAGATTGACGATTCCACCGATCCGTGGACGGAGCCTGAGACCGTGCTGTTCATCCATGGCGCGAACGAAAGCCTGGAGGCCTATCGTGCCTGGGTGCCGCATATGTCGAGGCGGTATCGCATGATCCGCTTTGACCTGCGCGGTTTCGGCAAGTCCAGCCCGGTGTCCGAGAACTTCGAATACACCA
>CAIPGJ010000727.1 GCA_903864555.1 uncultured Pseudomonadota bacterium
CTCCCCCGCCCGCCCGCCGCTCATCTCCGCCTGCCTGCCGCCTGTCGGAAACACGTTTCCCGGCTCTGCCGCATGGGTAATACTACGTTCACCTATGGGAGAAAACATGCACACCAGCAAAGGCTTCACACTGATAGAACTGATGGTTGTCGTCATCGTGGTGGCCATCCTGGCGGCCATAGGCATTCCTTCCTACGCTGATTACGTCCGCCGCGGCAGGATCACCGAAGCCATCTCCGGCCTGTCAGAGATGCGGGTGAAAATGGAACAGTACTTTCAGGACAACCGCACCTATGTCGGCGCCTGCGCGGCCGGCACGGTCGCCACCCTGCCGGCCAACTCGGCGTATTTCACCTTTACCTGCCCCACCCTGACCGCCACCACTTATGGCGTCACGGCCACCGGCGCCAGCAACATGAACGGTTTCATCTACACCCTGGACCAGGCCAATGCCCGTCGCACCACCGGCCTGCCCAGTGGCTGGACAGGCAGCGGCAATACCTGCTGGGTGATTCGCAAGGACGGCTCCTGCTGAAGCTGGCGCCTGCCGCCGGTTCGCACCTGCACGCCCAGACCCTCCCCATCCGCACGGATATCCCCATGACCCGCGTTCCACCATCCCGCCAGGGCTTCTCGCTCATCGAGATGATGATCGCGCTGGTCGTGCTCTCGATACTGCTGATGATGGGGGTGCCTGCCTACAGCACCTACATCCAGAATGCCAAGTTGCGCTCGGCGGCGGAAAATTTCTATGCCGGCCTGCAGACGGCCCGGGCAGAAGCGGTCAAGCGCAATGCGCCCGTGCAGTTCGCCCTGACCAGCGACTCGGGCGACAGCTCGAGCGCACAAACGACCACCCTGACCACCACCGGCCCCAACTGGATCGTCCGGGTGGTGGATGCCACGAGCGGGATCTTCACCTTCGTCGAGGGCAAGTCGGCCCGGGAAGGCTCAGGCCAGGCCACCGGCTCGTCGGTCTCGATCAGTTCCACGACGTCCTCCGTCACCTTCAACGGTTTCGGCGGAACCACCCTCGGCGGATCCGCCACCATCTCCTTCACCAACCCGACCGGCGGTGCCTGCAGCCCCACCGGCCCGATGCGCTGCCTGAACATTGTCGTGTCGGTGGGTGGCCAGGCGCGCATGTGTGACCCGGCCGTAACCACAGTCGGAGATACCCGCACATGCTGACCGGCCATCCAGGGGCGCCCATTCGCCACCAGCAGGGCATGTTCCTCATCGAGGCGCTACTTGGCATTCTCATTTTCTCCATGGGCATACTGGCCCTGGTGGGCATGCAGGCTGCAGCCATCTCGGCCCAGTCAGATGCACGCTACAGGACAGAAGCCGCCACCCTGGCCGACCGGCTGATGAGCCACATCTGGGTGAATGTGGACCGTACCAGCTCCGCCACCATCCAGACCTCCCTCGCCAACTTCCAGCATCAGACGGGCGGGGCCAATTGCAGCTTCACGGGAACTGCATCCTCCAGCGCCCTGGTCACAAACTGGGTCACCGACGTGACCGCAGCCGGTACCGGCCTGCCCGGCGCAGTTTCGGCCATGCAGCAGATCACCATCAACACGGCGGCGGGCGGCTACAACCAGGTGAGCATCACACTGTGCTGGATAGCCCCTCGTGCAGCGACCACCAGCCGCCATACCGTGGTTTCCTTCATCAACTGAACCTGACCATGACGCTCAACGGGAACAATTACCGGCTAGAGACCGGCCGCAGGCTGGCCGCGGCGCAGACCGGCTTCAGCCTGGTCGAGATCATGGTTGCAGTGACCATCGCGCTGATCGGCATCATCGTGATCTTCCAGGTCATGACGGTGTGGGATGAGCGCAAGCGCACAACATCCTCCGGCAGTGATGCCCAGGTGGCCGGAACCATCGCCATCCACA
>CAIPGJ010000728.1 GCA_903864555.1 uncultured Pseudomonadota bacterium
CCTATTTTGTATGTTTGGCGCTGGGCATTGAGAGACCTCCTGTGGCTTGCCAGGCCGGATGGCAGCTATGCGGGTTTGCTGCAAAGGGAGTCTTCCCGATGACTGTCGTACAGAGAGCCTTAGAGTGCCTAACAATGCGAGGGGACACATCCCCTCGCGCTCCCCTAAGTCAGGGCGCCTAACGGCAATTTTGTTAGCCGCTCTTACCTATGCAGATGCGTCACGCGCCTTACAATTGGCGCTGCAACCAGGGGATGCTGGCAGGCTTCTGGCCAGGTTCTCCTTCACGGCGGGTTTAACCACCACACGACCAAGAAAAGAGCAGCAATGGCATTGGCCCTGGCACTAAGCCGTCCCCACCGCTTCGCGCAATACAACCATGTCCTGCGCACCGGCTCCTTCGTCTTCACCTTCTTCGCCTTTGCCATCCTCTGGATCGAGCGTGGTCGCTTCAGCGTATGGGAGACCCTGGCGGCGGTGCTGACTTTTGTCGTCTATCCGCACCTGGCTTTTCTGCACACCCGCCTGGTGGCCGACCCCAAGCGCGCCGAGCAGTTCAACTTCTTCATCGATGCGGCGCTGCTGGGCGCCTGGGCCACGCAGATCCACTTTGCGCTGTGGCCCAGCGTCGGGTTGCTGATTGCGGTGTGCCTGAACAGCGCGGGCTACGGCCATGTCCGGCGGCTGCTGAAGACGCTGGCGCTGTTTGCCGCCTGTGCCGTGGCCTGGGGGCTGCTGGCTGGCTTCGTTTTCGAGCCGGCCACCGGTCCGCTGGTCACCACGGTGTGCATCGCCGGCATCCTGCTGTACGTGTCGGCCATCGGTCTGCTGGTGCACATCCAGAACAAGCACCTGGTGCATGAGCGCCATGCCCTGCAATCGAGTGAACAGCAGTTCCGCTTCATTGCCGACAATGTCTCCGACCTGGTGGCCATGCTGGATGTGCGTGGCGGCTTCCTCTACGCCAGTGCGCCCTACCAGAAGCGCTTCGGTGTGGAGGCGGTTCGCGCCGGCACCCAGTGGCTGGCGCTGGTGCAGCCGGAAGACCAGCAACAGGCCGGGGCCCTGCTGCAGGAGGTGGTCACCACCGGCCAGCCTAAGAGCATGGTGTTGCGCATGGTGTCGGCCCGAGGGGTGCTCTACCTCATCGACTGCAAGGCCAACCCGGTCCTCGATGAAACCGGTGCGACGAAGACCGTGGTGCTGATCTGCAACGATATATCCAGGCTGCTGGATTCCTGAACCAGCGGAGCGTCCGGCGGCCCCAGAACGGTCAATGAACATGATCACATTCATTGTCTATAGCCAATGATCGTAATGATCATCACACTTATTTGATAATAATGACCGAGGCTGCTGTGTCGTGTTGCACCCTCGATTCCTGCGTGCCCCGTGGCAGGGGTCGCAGCCGGCGGGCATTGCACCCGCCGTCCTCATTGACTGTTCAGACCATCAGTCCGGCTTGATGTTGTGGTCCTTGATGATCTTTGACCACTTGGCCACATCCTGACGCAGCATCTCGGCGAACTGATCCGGCGTGTCGGCTACTGCAATCGCGCCGACGCTGGCCAACCGTTGCAGCGAATCCGGTGCGCGGATCACCTTCACCAGCTCCCCGTGCAGGCGGTCGATGATGGGCTTGGGTGTGCCGGCCGGTGCCAGCAGGCCGTAGTAGGTGGCCGAGATGAAGTTGGGAAAGCCCGACTCGTTCAGCGTCGGCACATCGGGGAAGAGCGGCAGTCGCGTCATGTGGCTGACGCCCAGCGGCTTCATCTTGCCGGCCTTGATGTGCGCGAGGAAGACCCCGGTATTGGCGAACAGCATGTCCGACTCGCCCCCCAGCAGCGC
>CAIPGJ010000729.1 GCA_903864555.1 uncultured Pseudomonadota bacterium
ACGCACCTTCGGCCATTCAGGCGCGACCGGCACGGTGGCCTGGGCTGACCCGGACACGCAGGAGCAGTGCGTCATCCTGACCTCCCGACCCACTGCGCATGACGATGGCCGCCTGCTGCGGGTGGTCTCCAATGCAGTGGCAGCGTCGGTGGTGGGCTGATGGAGGACCGCGCCACGCAGTTGCACGTGTGGCGGCAGAAGGTGAAGGCCGGGTGATGAGTGGGGTCTGCCGACCCATCACAATTGTCGCAACATACAAACAACGACAATGACAGGAGGGCAACATGGCAGTCCACACCTTTTCAAGCCGGGACTTCACGCGCGACGTGTCAGCCGCCAAACAGGCGGCTGTCGATGGCCCGGTGTTCATCACAGATCGAGGGCGGCCTGCATTTGCGCTGCTCAATATTGACGATTACCACCGCATGGTGGGCCAGAGCGAACCGACTCTCCTGGAGTTAATGGATGTCATTGCGGGCGGCGCGGACATTGAGTTCGATCCGCCGCGTTTGAACTTCCAAAGCCAGGCAGTCACGTTGGATTAGGGTTTGACCATGTTTGTCCTCGACACCAATGTTGTCTCCGAATTGCGTTATGGCAAGCCCAATCAATCGACTTTGGTGCGCGCCTGGGCCGCTGCGCAACCCGCCAGCACGCTTTACCTGTCCGCCATCACCATTCTTGAGTTGGAACTGGGCATCCAGTCCCTGGAACGCCGCATACCACCCCAAGGCAGTGCGCTGCGCTGCACATCCCCGATCCACGGTCCGAGCGTGACGCCATGATCGCCGCTACCGCGATGGAGCACCGCTTCACCGTTGTCACCCGCAACACGGCTGACTTTGCCGGCCCCGGTGTGGCGCTTGTCAATCCGTGGGGCGTCTGACACCGGATTTTTTCATCTCGCGCTGTGTTTGGCTTTGCGCTTTGTTTAGGCCGATGCCCTAAATCAGCCCCACGACCAACAGCAGCGCCTTGTCCACAGCCCGCATCCGGTCGTCCTCCAGCCGTCCGAACGGCTCGCTGACCTTGATGCGCGGCACAGTGGACAATTTGTCCACCATCACCTGTGACAACACGCGCAGCCCATTCGCGGAAGTAGGCTCCACCGTCACCCGAAAAGCTGCCGTGTGCAGGTCACTGGTCACAGGGCATAACACCAAGCTACTCAGGTCGGCCAGCAAGTCGGTCTGAACAATCAGCGCCGGGCGGGGTTTGCCATAGTCACCTTGAAGCGATACCGCGACCAGGTCCCCGCGCTGCATCATGCCCAGCCCTCAACCTGGCCGGCTGCCTCTTCGGAAAATCTAAGTACTTCAGCCTCACTTGGGGCGCCATTGAGCTCCTGGCATTGCCGGCGCAAGTCGGCCGCAAAGCTGGCCAGCCGGGTATCAGGAACCCAAAATTGAACCGGGCGCAGGCCCGCTGCCCGCATCCACTCGCGTGAACGGGTGACCTTGCTGGATTGCTCGTATTCTGTCGTCATCGCGCTCTTTTCAAAGCATGCAGGGTAACATGAAACCCAGCATGCGCTGTCAACAGGCTTGGTCCATCCAGCTTATGCGATCGCTCACCATTCGCCGGATGTTTTGATTAAATGGCTAACTTGCCTTATTCCACGGAGGCTGGCGGCCGATTTTCTATAAAACCTCAGGCCTCCACCCGGATCACGCCCTCAGCGGCGCGCCGGCCCTGCCGGCGGCCACCACGGTCCAATTGGATGCACCAGGTTTCAGGAC
>CAIPGJ010000730.1 GCA_903864555.1 uncultured Pseudomonadota bacterium
AACTTCGCCTTCCTCGAAGGCGGCATGGGCTGGGCGGCCTCACTCTGCTGCGACCTGCAGGGCCACTGGGAAAAACGCAACTGGCCGTCCATGCAGGAGAACCTGCGCCCCACCAACCTCGACCAGGCGCGCATGAGGCAGCTGATGGAACAGTACGGCGGGCCGCGCATGCGTGAGCACATCGACGAGATCTTCGCCAGCTTCGAATGGAGCAAGGTGGGCGCCACCGTGGAAGACCTCACCGCACGGGAAAAGGAACACTACGACGACTTCGGCCACGTCGGCCCCTTCGCCAACAAGCGCGAAGTGCGCGAACTGTTCGCCCGCAACTTCCACTTCGGTTGCGAGGCCGACGACCCCACCACCATGTTCGCCTTCGACCCGCGCATGAAGGTACGCCTGAAGGCGGTGTTCAGCTCCGACATCGGCCACTGGGACGTGCCGCACATCGACGAGGTGGTGCCCGAAGTGCACGAGGCGCTGGAGAAAGGCATCCTCACGCAGCAGGACTTCCGCGACTTCACCTTCTCGCACGTCGTGAACCTGCATGGGGGCATGAACCCGGATTTCTTCAAAGGCACGGTGGTTGAGGAAGCGGCCGGAGCGGAGCTCGCGCGGCTGAAGGGCTTGCGGGCTAAGGCGGCCTGAGGATGCTGATCCGCCTTGAGTGTCGACAATCCTGCTCAAGCGGGGATCAGTGACGAGCAACCAGAGGCACTCGTTTCCCGCTCAGACCATGACATCGCCTATGCATAGATACTTGATCTCGACATATTCGTCGATGCCATGGTGCGAGCCTTCGCGGCCTAATCCGGACTGTTTCACGCCGCCGAAAGGCACATGCTCGCTGGCCAGGATGCCCACATTGATCCCCACCATCCCGTATTCCAATGCCTCACTCACTCGAAAGACGCGTCCCACGTCACGGGTGTAGAAATAGCTGGCCAGACCGAATTCAGTGGCATTGGCAGCATCTATGGCTTCTTGCTCAGTGCTGAACCTGAACACCGGCGCAAAAGGCCCGAATGTCTCCTCGCGTGCGCATAACATGTCGGCACGCGCGTCAGCCAACACCGTGGGTTCGAAGAATTGACCGGCCATGCGCTTGCCGCCAGTGATCACGTGCCCGCCTTTGCCTACCGCATCGGCCACATGTCGCTCCACCTTTTCCAACGCTGCCGGCTCTATGAGTGGCCCCTGCAGCACGCCTGGCTCAAACCCGTTGCCGACCCTGGCTGTTTTTACTTTTGCAGCAAATTTCACGACGAACTCGTCGTAGACCGCCGCCTGCACGTAGAAGCGGTTGGCGCAGACACAGGTCTGGCCGGCATTGCGGTACTTGCTGACAAACGCACCCTCGACGGCACTATCGATATCGGCATCGTCAAATACGATGAAGGGCGCGTTGCCACCGAGTTCCAATGCCAGTTTTTTAACCGTGGGCGCCGATTGCGCCATCAGGATTCGTCCTACTTCGGTGGAGCCGGTGAAACTGAGATGGCGAACTACGTCGCTTGCACACAAGGTTTTGCCGATTTCGATTGACTGACCGGCATCGCCGGTAATGACATTCATGACGCCTGCGGGAATGCCTGCGCGCAAGGCCAGTTCCGCAAGGGCGAGCGCAGTGAGGGGTGTCAGTTCCGCCGGCTTGATCACCACCGTGCAGCCTGCGGCCAGAGCCGGGGCCACCTTGCGGGTAATCATGGCAAGCGGGAAGTTCCAGGGCGTGATGGCGGCGCATACGCCTATCGGCTGCCTGAGCACGAGCAAGCGCCGGTTGTTGTCGAATTGCGGCAGCGTTTCGCCGTTGATGCGCTTGGCTTCCTCGGCAAACCATTCGACGAAGCTGGCGCCATAGGCGACTTCACCCATGGATTCGGACAGCGGCTTGCCCCCTTCGGCAGTGATCAGGCGCGCAAGGTCAGCCTGGTTTTCCATGAGCAGCTCATACCATTTGCGCAGGAGTTGGCTGCGCTCCCTTGCAGTCCTGCCCTTCCATGCAGGCCAGGCCGCGTTGGCCGCCGCACTGGCTGCTTCGGTTTCAACCGGCCCCAATCCGGCGACCTCTGCCAGCCTGGCACCGGTGGCCGGATCGTCGACGGCAAAGCGGCTGATGCCGGACACCCACTGCCCGTTGACCAGGGCATCAGTCTTGAGGAGACCAGGATCGTTCAGCAGGGTAAGCGGAGAGGTTTTCATTCAGGGGGCATCCGGTAAGCGGCAGCCTGGCCTGGCTGCAAAACAGGTGGGGCAACGCCGGATCAGGCCTGTGCCCCGCTGCGACCCTGCAGCCATTCCTGGAAGTCACGGCGCGATTGCTCATCGGTTGGCGGGTACAGGCCGAGGATAGACCGGCCTTCCCGGACCTTCTCGATGACGAAATCCTCAAAAGCCGTCATGTCACTGGCCTCCCTGGCGACCTCATCCGCCATGCGTGCCGGAATGACGACCACGCCCTCGCCATCACCCACCACTACATCTCCAGGCCACACGGCAACGTCCCCGCAGGCCACAGGCACATTGATGTCAATCGCCTGGTGAAGCGTCAGGTTGGTGGGCGCGCTCGGGCGATGGTGATAGGCAGGAAAGGGGAGATTCGCGATCTCCGGCGAATCTCGAAATCCGCCGTCGGTGACGATTCCGGCAACCCCGCGCTTCATCAATCGTGTGACCAGAATGCCTCCGGCGGAAGCGGCACGTGCATCCTTGCGACTGTCGACTACGAACACAGCTCCAGCCGGGCACTCCTCGACCGCCTTGCGCTGCGGATGATCGCGGTTCTCGAATACCTGGACCGGATTGAGGTCCTCGCGAGCAGGAATGTAACGCAGGGTGTATGCCTCCCCGACCATATTGGGGAGACCCGGGTTCAGCGGCCTCACATCCTGTATGAACTGGTTTCGAAGTCCGCGCTTGTACAGGGCGGTGCAGAGTGTGGCCGTGCTGACACGGGACAGAAGGGAGCGCGTGGAGGTTTTCATGTTTTCAATAAATGGAAGGCTCGGGCACGGGTGCCCCGAAGGACGTCTCAAGGTAGTCAAAATCGCATCCCTGGTCGGCCTGCAGGATATGGCGGCTGAACATCCAGCCATACCCGCGCTCGTACCGTACCGGAGGCGGCGCCCAGCTCGCGCGCCGGCGGGCCAGTTCAGCTTCGTCGACCTGGAGGTGAATGCTTCGTGCCGCCACGTCCACGCTGATCAGGTCTCCTGTCCTGACCAGTGCCAGGGGGCCTCCGACATAAGACTCAGGGGCGCAATGCAGCATGCAGGCGCCGTAGCTTGTCCCGCTCATGCGCGCATCCGACAATCGCAACATGTCGCGCACACCCTGGCGTACCAGGCTCACGGGGATGGGAAGCATCCCCCACTCCGGCATCCCCGGTCCGCCCTGCGGCCCGGCGTTGCGCAACACGAGTATGTGGTCTGCCGTCACCTCAAGGGCGGGGTCATCCGTTGCCTCTTTCATCGAAGCATAGTCCTCGAAGACCAGCGCCGGTCCGGTGTGCCTGAGCAGGTGCTGCGCGCAAGCACTGGGTTTGATGACCACGCCATCCGGGGCAATGTTTCCGCGCAGCACGGCCAGCGCTCCCTCGGCATAGATTGGGTTAGACAACGGGCGAATCACGTCATCATTGTGGACGCTGGCCTCTGCGATATTCCGGCCCACCGTGCAGCCGTTGACCGTGAGAACGGTGGTGTCAAGCATCGAATCGATACGATTCATGAGCGCGGGCAATCCGCCTGCATAGAAGAAATCTTCCATGAGGTAGCGCTCGCCGCTGGGACGTATGTTGGCGATGACCGGAACCTTCCGGCTGGCCGCGTCGAAATCATCCAGTGTGACCGGACAGCCCGCACGTCGGGACATCGCGATCAGATGGATGATCGCATTGGTTGAGCATCCCATCGCCATGGCGACAGCAATGCCGTTCAGGAAATGTGCCCTGGTGAGCAGTCTGGCCGGCGTCAGGTCCTCCCAGACCATCTCAACGATGCGGCGGCCGCACGCAGCACTCATCCTGGGGTGCGCCGCATCGGGAGCGGGAATTGAGGACGCCCCCGGCAACGTCAGTCCGATCGCCTCCGTCAACCCCATCATGGTTGCGGCCGTTCCCATGGTCATGCAAGTGCCATGGCTGCGCGCAATCCCGGACTCAAGTTCCATCCAGTCGGAATCGGAAATTTTCCCGGCCCGACGTTCGTCCCAGTACTTCCATGCATCCGAACCGGAACCCAGCACCTGCCCCTTCCAGTTGCCCCGCAACATCGGCCCTGCAGGAAGATAGATACAAGGCAATCCGGCCGAGAAGGCCCCCATCAACAGTCCTGGTGTGGTCTTGTCGCACCCACCCATGAGCACCGCACCATCGACTGGATGGCTGCGCAGCAGTTCTTCAGCTTCGATCGCCAGCAGGTTGCGATAGAGCATGGTCGTCGGCTTGACTACCGGCTCGGAAAGGGACAGGGCCGGCAACTCAATTGGAAAACCGCCTGCCTGGAAAACACCCCGCTTTACATCCTGCACACGCTCCCGGAAATGCGCATGGCACTGGTTAATATCGCTCCATGTATTGACGATTGCGATGACGGGGCGTCCATTCCAATCCTCCGGACCATAGCCCATCTGCATGAAGCGTGAGCGGTGGCCGAACGAACGCAGATCATCGGGTGCAAACCATCGGGCGCTTCGCAGTGATTCCGGAGAACGTCGATGAGTCATTTAGGATCTCCTGAACCCACGTCTCAACACATGCCTGGCGAAAAAGCCCAGGCCTTGCATTCAAGCGGGGCAAAATTGGGGCGTCAGTCTATCTGCAGCTTTGCAGCCTTGGCTACGGCTGCCCATTTGGATGACTCGGCCGCGAGAAAGCGCGCAAACTCCACCGGCCCCAGTGCGGCCGGCTCCGCGCCGTTCTTCTCCAGCGCGGAGCGAACCTCCTGCCGGCTGACAGCTTGCGCCACTTCCTGATGAATTCGGTTGATGATGGGGCCCGGGGTGCGCGCCGGCGCCAGCAGGCCCACCCAGGAATTGACATCGATCTGGGGGAAGCCCTGTTCGGCAGAGGTAGACACGTTGGGAAGAAAGGCCGTGCGATTCGGCATCGTGACCGCCAGCGCCCGAAGTTTTCCGGATGTCACATGCGGCAGGACCGAGGTGATGCCGGGGCAATAAACCTGGACCTGCCCTCCAAGCAGATCGATCGCCGCCGGCGCACCGCCCTTGTAAGGAACGTGAGTGATGTCGATGCCTGTTTGAACTTTGAGAAGCTCTCCGCAAAGATGGGGCGTGGAGCCACTGCCGGAGGAAGCGTACGTAAGGCGCCCCGGTGACGCCTTTGCCAGCGCGATCAACTCGGAAAGATTGCTTGCCTTTACCGAGGAATTCACAATGATCGCGTAGGGAACCATGGCAAAAAGGGAAACAGGAGCAAGGTCCTTGAGAGGATCGTAGCCAAGCGTCGTATAGACATGCGGACTGATGGCAATCGGTCCATTCGTGCCTATCAGGAGGGTGTAACCATCAGCCGCCGCCTTGGCCGCGGCCTCCGATCCCATGTTCCCGCCCGCGCCCGGCCGATTATCCACGACAATTTGCTGGCCAAGGGATTCTGTCAGGCGTTGTGCGATCAGCCTGCCAAGAATGTCGTTCGTACTTGCCCCGGGAGGAAACGGGATGATCAGTCTGATGGGACGAGTGGGATAGGTCTGGGACGCGGCGGAACCAGCCACCGCAGCAAGGCCAAGAGCCAGCATGATCTTAAGCATGTCACTCCTTCAGATGTAAGTAGCAAAGGACCCGCAATGCCCCGGTCTGCATTGTTCCGGCCAGGCGCAACCAACCGCCAAAGTGCCTCACCCGGGAAAAAACCACACCTTCGGCGGCGGGGATATCCAGTACCGTTCCCTCATCGACCCAATGCAATCCGTCCGGGGACATCTGCACCCTGGCCGTAACCGGTCCGGAGCTTGGATCTGATTTCAGTACGCGCACGAAGAAGATGGCTTCGCTTGCCCAGGAACATTCCTGCGGCTCGCTGCTCCAGTCCTCGCGCCAGTCTTCATTGCGTGCAACGATGGAAAGATAGGATTGATTGATCATTTGGCGGAGGAAAACAGAACAGAGTCAAGATAAAGATAGGCGCGCTTGTCAACATCAGTTTCGACGAAAAATATGGTGTTGAGCAGGCCACGCAGATTCGGCCAGGGTTTCAAACCAAATGGCAACGGCAAATCCCGGCTGTACACCTTGTCATTGCATCTGAATTCCACAAAACGCATGCTGGCCAGGTCAAACGTGACCGAGAGGTAGTGCCAGTTCATTTTGGTGGGCAATTCGTTGTGACAGAGTTGCTGCTCGCCATCGGGCACATTCGTATAGCCAACCGGGGCATAGTGGCTGATCGAGGCAGTCTTCCCCGTTGAGCCGATGTCATGCCGCTGGGGGTTGTCAGTCTTGATCTGCCAGCGGCCGACCAGTTCACCCTTGTCGGCGTTCAGATATCGCAGCCTGGGGAGCAGGCGGCGGGTGTCATCCTGGATGTCGAAAACAATTCCGAAGGCGCGCACATCATGCTCAGTGAGAACCATCTGGGTGGCTTCCGACTTGATGCCAAAGTAGGTCTCGAGCCGGACCAATCCCTGGGATCTCATGGTCAATCGCTTGGTGGCGGCCGTCACGGCGCCGGCCTTTGGAGGCGTCACCAGCTTCAATGCATAACCGCCGTGCATTGATCCGGCGGTTCCTGTATCCCACATCGAATAATTGGACAACTGCGGTGAAAGGAAATTCATCTCCGGCAGTATGGTGTCGAGCGTGCCTTCATAGTTGCCGATGGTGGCCGTAAAGCCGCAGTGCCCGTGGTTGAAGTCGGCGTGATAAATGATCCGTTCCAACGGATCAAACCTGCTGATTGCAGGATCTGCCATTCGAAGCGCATTCCCAAGTTCAAACGGTGTCATCAGTTCAGCCCTTCCGTACATGTTGCGCAACTGTATGGCGGTACTGGATGTTGGTCCAATATATAATTGGACTCGTTCTGATACGAAAGTCGACTCGATGCCACTGACAATCAGTCAAAGGCAGATCAGATATTTCGTTGCCGTCGCCGAAGAGTTGCATTTCGGCCATGCGGCGAAGCGCCTGCACATTTCGCAGCCGCCACTTTCCCAGCAGATCCGCCTGCTCGAGTCTGAAATAGGGGTGACGTTATTGCGTCGCACCCCACGCCGGGTCGAACTGACCGCCGCGGGGCAGGTGTTTCTCGAGCATGCCCGGGGCATTCTGGCTTCGTCCGTCGAGGCTGTGCGTGCCGCCAGAATAGCCGACAGCGGTATTGTTGGCCGGCTGTCCATAGGTTTCATTCATGCCGCAACCTTCACATTGTTGCCGGAGATCATCTCCAGATTTCGACGCAGTGCCCCCTTGGTCAAGCTGGCGCTGAGTGAACTGGGCTCCGACGCCCAGGTCGATGCGATAGCAGATCGCAGACTCGATTGCGGACTGCTTCGCCCACCAGTGTCCAACGCAGCCGTGAGCACAAGGCTCCTGATGAGCGAACCTTTGGTGGCAGCCCTGCCTGCCAAGCACAAACTCGCAGGCAGAACGAAGATAGCCTTGAATGCGCTTGCCGGCGAACCCATGGTTATCTTCACGCCTCATCGCTCGCCTCTGTATGGTCAGGTATTGAGTGCTTGCCTGACAGCGGGGTTCCAGCCTCGCATTGTTCAGGAGGCGATGCACATCACGACCATCATCGGTCTTGTGCGCTCGGGATTGGGTGTGGCACTACTGCCGCAGTCCGCGAGCTTGATGCGTATGCCGGGAATACGCTATCTGCCATTGCTATACCAGGGTCCGCGCGCCGAAACAGTTCTTGCCTGGCGGGCAGACACTCAGTCGCCTCTGCTGAAGGGCTTCCTGAACGCCGCAGTGAGTCGTTGATCCGCTTCTGCTGCCATCCACATTGGTAATGCTGTTTTTCGCGCTGCGTACACGTCATCGGCGACAAGGTCACCACGCGACTGCCCCCCGAGATGCGTGTCTTCACTTGTGCCGGATCGGCACACATGATTCGCCAACCACAAGTTCGCCAAGGCGGTGTTCTCGGGCGGGGTGGTGAAGCGTTTCCGGAGCGGAGCTGGCGCGCCTGAAGGGCTTGCGGGCGAAGGAGGCCTGAGGTAAAAAACGGCCCGCTACCCGGGCACGCGGGCGTGCCGGAGTTCGCCCGCGCATTCGATGACCGGGCTATTCGATGACCAGACC
>CAIPGJ010000731.1 GCA_903864555.1 uncultured Pseudomonadota bacterium
GCCGCGAGAGTTTGAAAGCCGAAGGCAGGTTCTCGATCAGGAAGGGCGCAAAAGGAACCAGATCCAGCCCTCCCTTGCCATGGGTATCCCGGTACCAGGCGAGGAGGTTCTTTTTTTCCTCGGCGGTAAATCGATCGCCCACTGAAAAATCCAGCCCGGTGTCAGCGAAATTGCGTTCTGCAGGCGCTACGGCCATGATGTCTCCTTGGGAATATTATTGGTCAGGATCCCTGACGCAAGCGCCGTCAGGGCGATTCATTAGAACGAGTGCAGCCGAAACAAGGAAACAATCTGCACGCCTTCCACCATTCGGCGCCTCCCCCTGCATGCCCATACACACCATGGGCATACGATGGGACGCTGGCATCCAGGTCAGTTTGCACTGATGGAAATGTTGTGCTCCGTCACCAGTCGCTTCCAGCGCTCGGTCTCGGCCGTATGGTGCTTGCGGAACTCCGCCGGCGTCGAACCGATCAGCGTGTACTCCTCGCCGAACCGTTTCACCACGTCGGGCGTGCGCACGATCTTGGCCAGTTCGGCCTGCACCCGGTTGACGATGGCCGTGGGAGTTCGCGCCGGGGCGATCATGCCCAGCCAACTCGAATATTCCCAGTTCACGCCCTGCTCCAGCGCCGTGGGCACATCAGGCAGCAGGGAATTGCGTTCGGTGGCGGAGACCGCCATACCGCGCAGCTTGCCGGCCTTGATCATGGGCAGGGCCGAAGCAAAAGTGACGGGTACGATGTGGGTGCGCCCGGCAATCAGGTCGGGGTAGGACGCGCCCACCGCCTTGTAGTGCACGAAGGTGTACTTCGTGCCGGTGGCCGCCTCCAGCATCAGGCCGAGCAGATGCTGCACGCCGCCCGCGCCGCCGGTGCCGAAATTGATGGCGCCGGGATTGGCCTTGGCATAGGCCACGAACTCCTTCATGTCCTTCACCGGCAGGGTGTTGGGGATGGAAAGGATGGCGTACTTCTTGTTGATCAGCGACACCGGATCGAAGTCCTTCACCGGGTCGTAGGAGCCGTCCTTCACCACCAGCGGCAACAACGCATAGGCCGAGGACACCCATACCAGCGTGTAACCATCGGGCTTCTGGCGCGAGGCATAGGTCATGCCCACAGCCATGGTGCCGCCGGGCTTGAAATCCATGACGAACTGCTGGCCGAAGTTGCGGCTCAGTTCATTGGAGAGGATGCGCCCCTCCATGTCCACCGACGCACCGGGCGCGAAAGGCGTGACGATGGTGACCGGCCGCGCGGGCCAGCCTGCCGCAGCGTCTGTGGCCTGCGCTGTGGCCGCACCGGAAAACGCCATCAGAGTGGCGAGCATGCCGCCCGCCATGACTGCCTGGATCCTGCCATTCATGCTGTTCTCCTCCCTGGTTGTTCGGATGCTGCCGTTTCTGTTGCGGCCTGGAGCTCCTGCCCTTCTACTCTTTTTTGCCTGCGCGCTAATCCTCGATTTTCAATACCAGCTCGTGCCCCATGCCGGCAACCAGCCTGCGGGTCCACTCATGGCCGGCACGCGTCAGCACGGTGGCGGTGACCTGGCCCTCCAGTTTCTTCTCGCCGAGAAAGCGGAACAAGCCCTCCTCGGAGAACCAGGCCGGCAGGCAGGAAGTGCTGTCGTCCCGCTTCACCAGCATGTAGAGCGGCTGCTCCGGGTTCAGGGCATGGGTGAGCCCGACGTAAAGGGGACCGAATCCATCCAGTCCCGGATCCTGCGGTTCTTCAGTCATGGGTCAAGGTCCCATCAGCAGCATCAGGGACGCCAGCAGGACCAGCCCCAGCCCTGACGCCCCCGCCAGCCACAGCGTGCGCACCCGATTGGCCTCGATGCGCTGGATGAGCTGGGTGTTCTGTTCGGCCAGGTCCTTGATCACCTGCGAGGACGCCAGCAACTGGGCGTTCAGCTCGGCCATTGCGGTGTCCATGGCCGCCATGCGGGTCTCCAGCGCAGCAATGGCCTGCGCCTCGGCCGACTTCGGCACACCCACTGGCGATTCGGCATTCGCAGGCGCCTGGGCGGCGGCAGTCTTTTGCCCGCGCCGTGCCACGGTGTCGAACAGGTTCTTTGCCCCTTCGGCCACCTTGGGGGCGTTCTTGATGACATCGGACCAGGGAACGCTTTGCAGCACGGCAAGCCAGCTGAGGGCCATTGATGCTCCGATTTCAGAAATACGGGGCACCACTATACCGCCCTGCCCGCGTCTGCCGAAGCGGCTGCACCACGCCCGCAGCGACCGGTTAGACTTCCGCCCTGCGCGCCCCCAGACATGCACAGCATGCCCCGGACGCCGTCTACCTCCTTGGCCTGAAAACAACCATGAACGAAATCCGCATCCTGTCGGCAACCGGCCTGCTCGGCTCGGGCTTTCGCGAAGACACCCTGAAGCGGGCCATGACGCTCAGCCCCGACTTCATCGGCGCCGACTCCGGCTCCACCGACCCCGGCCCCTACTACCTGGGTTCGAGCGACACCATCTTCTCGGACAAGGCCTACAAGCGCGACCTGCGCCTGATGCTGCTGGCCGCGCGTGCCGCGAAGATCCCCATGATCGTGGGCAGCGCCTGCACCGCCGGCAACGATGAGCAGCTGGCCAGGATGCTCACCATCGTGCGCGAGATCGCGCGCGAGGAGAAGCTCTCCTTCAGGATGGCCGCCATCCACTCCGAGCAGGACAAGGGCTATCTCAAACAGAAGCTGCGCGAGGGCCGCATCAGCCCGCTGGCCAACGCACCGGTCTTCAACGAGGAAGTCATCGACCGCAGCGCCCATATCGTCGGCATGTGCGGCATCGAGCCCTATATCGAAGCACTGGAGCATGGCGCCGAGGTCATCATCGCGGGGCGCTCCAGCGACACCTCCATCTACTCGGCCATGCCGGTGATGAAGGGTTTCAACCCGGCCAATGTCTGGCATGCCGCCAAGATCCTGGAGTGCGGTGCGGCCTGCGTGGTGCAGCGCAAGTACCCCGACTGCCTGTTCGTGCGGCTGAACAACGAAGCATTCATCGTCGAGCCACCCAATCCGGAATACCGCTGCGATGCCGTCAGCGTGGCCTCGCACAACCTCTACGAGAACGCCACGCCCTACGAACTGATCGAGCCCTCGGGCGTGCTGAACACCTTCAACGCGAAGTACGAGGCGGTGTCCGACCGCGCCGTGCGGGTGTCAGGTAGCACTTTCAAGTCCTCCGATCGCTACACCATCAAGCTGGAAGGCGCCGAACTGGCCGGCTACCAGAGCATCATCGTCGGCAGCGTGCGCGACCCCATCATCCTGCGCCAGCTCGATTCCTGGCTCACCGGCATGGAAAAGGCCATCCGCGAGCGGCTGCTGGCGGTGTTCGGTGCCGGCATCGAGCAACAGTACGAACTGCAGATCCGCGTGTTCGGCCGAGATGCCACCATGGGGCCGTTGGAAAGCGAAACCGGCCTCGGGCATGAGGTGGGCCTGCTGTTCCAGGTGACGGCGCAGACACAGGATCTGGCCACCGCCATCATGAAGTCGGTCAGTCACATGGCAGTTCACTATCCGGTACCGGAATGGACCGGGCTGATCACCTCCATCGCCTTTCCCTACTCCCCGGCCGAGATCAACCGCGGCGCCAGCTACCGCTTCAACATGAACCATGTCGTCGAGCA
>CAIPGJ010000732.1 GCA_903864555.1 uncultured Pseudomonadota bacterium
GCTGCGCTGCCCAGCTTCGATGGTTTCTATTTCCTCTTCGGTGACCACGGTGCCCGCACCATCGTCACGCAGCTGCTCTATATCGAGGTGATTTTCGTGCTGGTCAACGGTGCCATCCTCTGGCTGCTGTTCCGCAAGACCCGGGACGATGTTTCAGACGCGGTGCTGGCGGCCATGGCCCGGGAAATGAACCGGGTCAAGCGCTAGGGCAGCGGCAAGTCGGCAGGGTCTTTCAACTCTCCGAGGGTGGCGCCGGCAGTCGCCACTGCACGTCGGCAATGCCGGGCTTGCGCAATTCCTTGAGCATGCGCAGCGCCATTTCACGCCCCCGGTAATAGCCGGGAATGTAAGCGGTCTCGTTGAACCCCAGGCTGCGGTAGAAGCGCCGCGCGCCCTGATTGGCTGCGCGCAACTCCAGGTGGATGGCGGCGATGCCGGCAGTACTGGCCGATTCGCTGAGCCATTCCAGCATGCGCCGTCCCAGACCCAGGCGACGGTGTGCCGGCTGGACGGCGAGCAGCGACAGGTGGGCATGCTCGTCGCCGAACTGCATGATGGCAAAGGCGACGACCTGGTCGCTGCCGTGCACGCGGTCAGTGACAACCAGGGTGGTGGTGTCCGGATGTTGCAGGGCCGTTTCGACCCGTTGCAGATTCCAGGTCCAGCCCAGTCCGGACTCGATCAGGTCGCGCGACATCAGGGCGATGTGGCGGGCATCGGCGGGCACTGCAGGTCGCAGGGTGATGTGGGCTTGTCCCATGGGTCAGTCACCGGAAAACGTCATCAGAATAGCCTATGGGTTGGTGGCGCCAGCGCCTGCAAGGACCGGGTGTGAGGGTCAGAATGGCTTGACCACCACCAGGATGACGATGGCGAGCAGGAAAGCCACCGGCACTTCATTGAACCAGCGAAACCATACATGGCCGCGGGTGTTGCGGCCGTCGCGAAAGTCCTTCAGCAGGCGGCCGCACCACAGGTGGTAGCCCACCAGCAGCGCCACCAGTGCCAGTTTGGCGTGCAGCCAGCCGGTGCCCAGGCCCTGGAACCAGCCCAGCCACAGCCACAGGCCGAAGGCGATGGTGAGCACCGCCCCGGGGGTCATGATGCCGTAGTAGAGCTTGCGCTCCATGATCCTGAAGCGCTCGATGCCTGCCTGGTCTTCGGTCATCGCGTGATAGACGAACAGCCGCGGCAGATAGAACAGACCGGCAAACCAGGTCACCATGAAAACAATGTGCAGGGATTTGACCCAGAGCATAGGGACAGCTTTCCTTGTCGGCCTGTACTGCGTATGCGGAGAACCAAGCTTACTGCAACAGCCTGCGCCGATACAGCACGATGGCGGCGTAGAAGGCGGTGACGGCGTAGGCCAGCAGCACGCCCGCATGCAGCGCGATGTCGGCCGGCACCTGGCCCTGCAGCAGCGGTCGCACCAGCAGCGTGGCATGCGAGAGCGGCAGCAGCATGGCAAGGGTATGCAGGGGCCCCGGAAGCTGGTCGATCGGGAAGAACACGCCGCACAGCATGGCCATGGGCGTGATCACCAGCGTGAAGTAGTACATGAAGAAATCATAACTGGGCGAGAGCGCGGTGATGGTCAGGCCCAGCGCGGCAAAGCACAGGCCGATGAGGGGAATCACGGCCAGCACCCACAGCGACAGCGGCGAGCTGGCCAGGCCCAGTGCCCACACCACCACCAGGATGGCCAGCCC
>CAIPGJ010000733.1 GCA_903864555.1 uncultured Pseudomonadota bacterium
CTCCAGCCCCACCGGCGCGTGCCCCAGCGCGCGAAACGCCGCCATGTCCCGCCCCGGCCCGCAGCCAAAATCCAGGATGCGCAAGGGCGCTGTGTCCGGCAGGTGCCGCAGCAGGGCCTCGATGTTCTGCTTCACATCATGCCCGCGCGTGCCCTCCCAGAAAGACGCGGCATTGCGGTTGTAGTGGTCGAGCGTGCGGCCGGTGATGAGGGCGAGATCGGGCGGGAGGGGCTGGGGCATGGCGGTTTTCCGTGGTGCGGGGTTTGCGGTGTGGCGCGGCGGATGATACTCATCCCTTGGATCGTGGCCACTGGTTATACCCAATTGATGGGTCGTTGGAACGGTGGAACATTATCAATTCAACTTCTTTTCTGTTCACTTCCTGATCCGATGCCACTCTGGATTCCCAAAGGATTTCCTTTCGAATCGTAAAGTCACGTTGCTGATCTGGAGTGAAATCTTTTTGGATCAGCTGACTGTTTGCGCTTCCGAAGTAGTTGAGTGTCCCTGTCAGATCTTTGCCGATATAAATCTTTCCATTTGGGTAGGTGATTCGGTAAATGACCTTCATGTTCAGACCAAGCCCTTAGTGTCGATTCGCCAACGATAAACAGGTACCCGAAAAGACGACTGCACAGTCACCCCTCGATATTCACGTGGCCAGCAAGCTGTCCACGGCCTTCCATGAGTTGTGCCAGCGAATCCGCCGCTGGGGCGTCTTGTTGACCTGCAGGATGATGCCTGTCAGGTTGCAATGATCAAGTCCGCCGTCATCTTCGATCATCCACTGGTAGAGCCTGACCAGGTCGTTGAGGGACCCAAGGTCGGCCCGGCTGTCTGTCTTCGCATACAAGCCGGTGTGATAGGGCGCCAGCGCCCGGTCTATGGCCTCTTTGGGCAGGCCGTGCAGTTGCAGCAGTTGCTCAAGGCCGCCCAGCAGCATGACCGACAGCGTTTCGGGCGTGATTCTGGTTTGACCTTTGAACAGGATGAACGACAGCAGTGTCGTTTCGCTCATGAAGACGAACGCATGGCGACGTCCCACATTGAACCGGTTGACGTACCAGTTCCCCAAGGGGGCATCACTGGGTTCTGCAATGGCAAGTTGTTCTTTGCGCAGGCCCAGATCCCTTTGAACAGCGGCCGTGCATTTCAGGTAGAGCATCGTGGAGTTCCGGAGTCTGTCGAATCAATTCAAGTGGGTACTGGATGCATGGCAACGTGAGGCATCAATCCTGCACCTTCATCAGCCGCTTTGCTCTGGTTGGCTACTTTGACGAGGGTGCCCGGTGTCAGCCTTGGCAGCAAGCCGTTGCGGGCCTGCTTCACCTCGTCATCGTAGTTCATGAAATCGGAGGTGACATGGTGCCGACCATGTAACGATCCGGGTACTTGAGGGCATCTTTGACAAGGGGGGGCACCAGGCGGCTCCCCGGAAATCGGGGAAGAATTATCGTGGAAGCGTGATGGAAGAGTAGACGCTCTGGCTATCCGGGGATGCCTGGCCCTGGTGTGCATGCCGGCCGTTTTGGAACAGTGTCTTGACTTGAGCTTGGGGAACAGCCCGGGCAAGGGACTGTGTACGGGCCGCAGCCCTCAGCCCACGGCGAGCTGCTCGTCCCGGTTCCAGCGGTACAAGGGGCTTTCAATGCAGGCGATGATGGTGCCGTCGATTTCCTGGATTTCGGACTTGGCTGATTTCAGGGCTTCATCCAGGGTCATGGCAGAGACTTCCCCGGACAACTGGTCGGCCGGGTCTGTCGGCCTTCTGACGATGCTGGCGAAGGGCCGACGCGGCAGGTTCCAGTAGCGCGCCACGCACAGCCCGTCCGGGTCGCCATGGATGGCCAGTGTGAAGCGGTTGTTGCTGGTATCGACGTCGAATATGGTGATCAAGA
>CAIPGJ010000734.1 GCA_903864555.1 uncultured Pseudomonadota bacterium
CGGATTTCGACCTGGCGGTGGACCTGCACCGCTTCATCGATGCCAACAGCCAGGCCTCGGCATCGGCCGAGGAAGTGCATTTCACCGCGCGCAGCTAAGGATGGAGGGGGCAGTACAATGCCCCTCACTGCACCGCGCAAGCTGCTCCCACCGGGCGGCTGGCTAGACAGTTGAAGTCCCTGCATTCCAGCAGGCCTGCAGGGACCGGCACACCAGGCAAAAGGGGAGAAAGCATGCAGCACCAGACATCCATCGCAGGCATGGCCTGTGTCATCGCCGCAGGACTCGCGGCGGCAGGCGATAGCCAGGCCCAGGCCTATCCCAACAAGCCGGTCACTGTGATCGTGGCCTTTGCCTCGGGTGGTCCCATCGACCTGGAAACCCGCCTTTACGTGCCCCGTGTTTCGGAACAGCTCGGCCAGCCGCTGGTGATCGAGTACAAGGTGGGTCAGGGCACGGCACTGGGCACCGGTTTCGTGGCCAAGGCCAAACCGGACGGCTACACCATCCTGTCGAATTCCGCGGCACTCACGGTGTTTCCGGCCTTCTACAAGAACCTCGACTTCGACGTGGTCAAGGACCTCACGCCCATCACCCAGATGAGCAAGCGTTCCTCGGTGCTGCAGGCGAGCAATGCCTTTCCGGCCAAGACCTTCGCCGAGTACATCGCCTATGCGCGCGCCAATCCGGGCAAGATCAACTATGGCACCGCCGGCGTGGGTGACATCAGCCACCTGGTCGGGGAGTGGCTGCATTCGCTCACCAATACCAAGGTGACCTTCGTGCCCTTCAAGGGCACCGGCCCCATCCTGACCGAGCTGATGGCCGGGCGCGTGGATGTGACCAGCGGCACCCTGATTGCGGCGCTGCCGCTGGTGCGTGCCGGCAAGGTGAGGCCGCTGGCGATGCTGGGGGACAAGCGCTCCAAGCACATGCCCGACGTGCCCACGGTGGCCGAGCACAACATGCCCGAATTCGACTACGCCAACTGGCTGGGCATTTTCGCCCCTCCCGGAATGCCCGTTTCCATCACGAACCGGCTCAACGATGCCTTCGTCAAGGTGTCCCGGCTGCCTGCCATCGTCGCCGAGCTTGATGCGCAGGGCAGCGAGGCATTGGGCAGCAGCCCGGAGCAGTTCCGGAAGTATGTGGCTGCTGAAACCACACGCTGGGGCAAGGTGGTTCAGGGCGCTGGCATCAAGCTCGCCGAGTAAAGCGGCAACAGGCGACCGGCCGCCAACACCAGGCGGGGAGGTCTGCTCTGGCCCGAATGCCCGTCCTGTCCTGCTGGTCCTGGTGGGCAATCGAAGGCAGGGGGTCAACAAGGAGGAAGCAGGATGCAGAAGCAGTACAAGAATGTCCTGGTGCTGTTCTGTACCCAGTCCACCCTGCAGATCACCACGGTTACGCTGATTGCCGTGACCGGTCTGGCCGGTTTTGCGCTGGCCGAGAACAAGAGCTTTGCCACATTGCCGCTGACCACCTATGTGTTCGGCGCGGCCTTCACCACCATCCCGGCATCGCTCTTGATGGCGCGCATCGGCCGGCGTGCCGGGTTCCAGGTCGGCACCTTCTTTGGCGTGATCGGCGGCGGCCTGTGCGCCTGGTCCATCTACATGGGCAGCTTCACCATGCTGTGCGCATCGACCTTTGTCATGGGCATGTACACGGCCTTCGGCAAGTACTACCGGCTGGCAGCGGCGGATGTGGCCAGCCCCGACTTCAAGGCCAAGGCCATTTCCTTCACCCTGGCCGGCGGCATCCTCGGTGGCGTGCTGGGGCCGGAAGTGGCGAAGTTCTCGCGCGCGCTGATCGACAACCATGTCTTCATGGGTTCGTACATGGCGATTGCGGTGGTGGCCTGCATGGCCATGCTGATCCTGTCGCGGCTGGACATTCCGCGCCTGACCGTCGAGGAGCGCAGCGGCCCGACGCGCCCGCTCAGGCAGATCATGCGTCAGCCCAATTTCATCGTTGCGGCGCTGGCCGGCATGATGTCCTACGGCATCATGAACCTGATGATGACTTCCACGCCGCTGGCCATGCGGGCCCATGACCACCAGTTCAATGACTCGGTGCATGTCATCGAATGGCACGTCATCGGCATGTATGCGCCGTCCTTTTTTACCGGCTCGCTGATCAGCCGTTTCGGCGTGCTGCAGATCATCCTGCTGGGGGTGCTGCTCAATATCTTCGCCATCGGCTCGGGCCTGCTGGGCACTGGCTTCACCCATTTCTGGTGGGCCATGTTCCTCAACGGTGTGGGCTGGAACTTCATGTACATCGGCGCCTCGGCCCTGCTGACCGAATGCCACACACCCGCCGAGCGGGCCAAGACCCAGGCCACCAACGATTTCATGATCTTCGCCACCATGGCCGTGTCATCCATGTCCTCCGGCGTTCTGTTGCAAAAGAGCGGCTGGCATGCGGTCAACTGGGGCGCGCTGCCCTTCATCCTGATGGCCGGCTTCGCGGTGTTCTGGCTGATGTTCCGGCGCCGCGATACTGTGTCGGCTTGAGCGGGCCTACCGCACCGCCAGCCAGGGCCACGAGTGAAACGGATCAGGAGAAATCAATACGGTAATACGTACGTGCAGGAACCAGCCCTGGCAGAAGACCTTCACCGGCAGCAGACCGGAACAGGTCACAGCGGCACGCAACAGTGGCAGGCAATAGCGGCAGGCAATAGCGCAGCCCATCAAACCAAGGAGGAAGCGGCATGACCATGCATTCAGGCAGGGCAACCCACGTTCTGGCGATGTTGTGCACCGGGCTCGGCTTGTGGTGCAGTCCGGCAACGGCGCAGGACTATCCCTCGCGCACCGTGCGCATCATCATCGGCAATGCACCCGGCGGCACCAACGACATCATCGGGCGACTGGTGGCACAGAAACTCACTGAGCGTCTGGGCACCACCTTTGTGGTGGAGAACCGCGGTGGTGGCAACGGCGCCATCGGCGCCGGCCATGTTGCCCTCAGCCCGCCGGATGGTCACACGGTGCTGCTCATCACGCCCTCGCATGTGCTGGATGCCGCCACCGGCCGCAGCCTGCCTTACCACCCCTTGCGTGACTTCGCCCCGGTCACCCAGCTGGCCACCTCGCCCTACGTGATCATGGCCAACCCGGCATTGCCGGCCAACCTGAAGGAGGTGATCGCGCTGCTCAGGCGTGAGCCGGGCAAGCACAACTTTGCCTCCACCGGCCCGGGCAGTTTCACGCAACTGGCGGCGGAAGCCTTCAAGCTGGCGGCCGGCGTGGACATTGTGCATGTGCCTTATCAGGGCGGCGGCCCGGCCCTGAAGGCGGTGATCACCAACGAAGTGAGCTTCTACTTTGCTGGTGTTGCCGGCGCCAAGCAGTTCCGCGGCACTGGCAAGATGCATGTGCTGGCCATCATGACCGAGACGCGTTCGACGGTTTTTCCGGATGTGCCCACCACGGCTGAGGCCGGGCTGCCGGAGTACCGCATCAGCGGCTGGTATGGCCTGCTCGCGCCAGCCAAGACGCCCGCTGCGGTCATCGGCAAACTGCGCAATGAAACCGCTGCGGTGTTGCGCTCGCCGGACATGGCCCAGCGTCTGGATGCCGAAGGGGCCATTCCCGGGGGCAGCACACCGGAGGAATTCACCCGCTTCATGGCCGAGGAGTTCAAGCGCCTGGCACCGGTGGCCAAGGCGGCGGGACTCGGCGGCGCTTGATCAGGCCTGCTGCTGCCCGGACGATCCAGGAACCCGACCTGCCTTCGAACACCCGGCTCAGGCCGGGCATGGCCTTATCAGTCGGCGCGCTCCGCCGTCATCAGGAACATCGGGTACTGGCGGCCCTTCTTGCTGAGTTCACACACCGGGTCGAAACGCACCTTGGCGAACCCGGCCGCTTCAGCCTGTCGTGCCAGCGCGTCGCGGTCAAAGCCGTGGTGCACCTTTTCCTCCGGGCCGTGGAAGGAGCCGTCTTCTGTGTCCAGGTCGCCGATGCACAGCACGCCGCCCGGGTTGAGCAGGTCGCGCAGCCTGCGCAGCACGCCGTCCGTATCGGGAACGTGGTGCAGGGTGAGCAGTGAGTAGGCGAGGTCGAAGGATCCGGCGGGCGCAGCTTCGGTCAACAGGTCGTGCTTGAGTGCCTGCATGTGTTGTGCGCCGGATTCGGCAATCTTGCGCTGCAGGACCTCGAGCATGCCCTCGGAAGTGTCGGTGAGGGTGATGGCCGCGAGCTCGTCCTTCAGTTCGAAACTGAGCAGGCCGGTGCCGCAGCCATATTCGAAGGCTTTCATGCCCGGACGGATGGCGCCGGCCCGGCGCATGGCTTCGGCGGTTCTCTGCGAGCGCCAGATTTTTTTCGGGTCGTCATCCCATTCGCTGGCGCGCTCGTCGAAGGTCTTGGCCATGGCGTCTCCTGTACGGTCCAGTAGGGGCAGGGGGCGGCAAGCTGCGTGCCCCGGGTGCCGGATTGTGCCAAACTTCCGCTCCGCCGGGCGTTCCGGATCCCGGATCGGCGCTGATCGCGGTCTGCGGCGCTGCCTCTTGGCAGCCGCGCTTAACTCAGAGCGACTGACAGAATTACCGTTAGGCGCCCTGACTTAGGGGAGGGCGAGGGGATGTGTCCCCTCGCATTGTTAGGCACTCTTACAAGACAAGGGCAAGACATGAATATCGAATGCACCGAGCAGTTCACGACCAATGCCGACGGCACCATTGCCTGCGAGATCAAGGTGGACGGCCAGCCCGTCAACTGCACCTTCACCCTGGGTTGCCTGGAAGACGTCAATCCCGATACCGCGGACCTGGACCCGGCCGCTCAGTTCCAGATGAACATGGAGCGCCTGCATGCCATCGCCCAGGAAAAGATCTTCAAGGGCAAGGTCGAGGACGGCAAGCTGGAAGTCAACGGCGGCGACGTCTGAACCGGGTTCACGGCTGGCTGCAAGGAGCCCGCCTTGGCGGGTTTTTTCTTGGCCTTGCCGGTGAACTCACCCAGAAACTGAACAGGCCATGAGGCAAAGCCTGCTCACCCGCCTGGCCGCCCTGCCGCAACTGGCGGCCCTGCGCCATCGCGGCTTCCGCCTGCTGTGGATTGCCACCGTGCTGTCCTCGACGGCGCGCTGGGCCGACATGGTGGTGATCGGCTGGCTGACCCTGGAACTCACCGATTCTCCGCTCATGGTGGGCATCGTTGCCGGCAGCAAGATGGCCGGCTATCTGGTCGCACCCTTCATGGGGGTGGTGGCCGACCGCATCGACAGGCGCCTGCTGCTGATTGTCGCGGCGGTGGTGAACCTGGCCGCCGCCTTCCTGATGCTGGTGCTGTACGTGGCCGGCGTGCTGGCGCTGTGGCACATCATTGCCCTGGCCCTCCTGGGCAGCCTGACCTGGGCGCTGGACAGCCCGACCCGCCAGGCCTATGTGCCCGACCTGGTGGGCAAGGAGCACCTCACCAATGCGATTGCCCTCAACGCGGTGGCCATCGAGATCACCGTGGTCATCGGTCCGGCGCTGGGCGGCTTGCTCATCCCGACGCTGGGCATGGGCGGTGCCTATGGGCTGATTGCGGTGATCTATCTCCTCGATGTGCTGGCATTGGTGCTGTTGAAGGGCGGACCGCAGCACAGGGCGGACGCGAAGGAGTCACCGGTGAAGAGCCTGCTGGGCGGCCTGAAGTACGTCCGGGGCAACCAGACGGTGCTGGCATTGCTGCTGATCGCCTTCCTGCTGAACCTGTTTGCCGCACCCTATCGCTATGCCTTCCTGCCTTTGTTCTCACGCTATGTCCTGGATACCGGGCCAGCCGGTTACGGCATGCTCACCGCCATGGCCGGGGTGGGCGCGCTGGTGGCCGGCGTGTGGGTGGTGTCGCTGGGCAATTTCCGGCACAAGGGCTGGCTGGTGGTGGCCAGTGCGCTCGCCTGGCCGGCATCGCTGCTGCTGTTTGCCGTCTCGACCTGGTACAGCCTGTCGCTGGCGCTGGTGTTTCTGGCCGGGCTGACCCAGGCCATTGCCTGGACCATCATCGCTACGCTGATCCTGGGCCATACCGAACAGTCCATGCGCGGCCGCGTGATGGGGCTGCGTGCCGGCGTGGTGATCAGCCTGCCCATCGGCAATTTCCTGGCGGGCGCGGCGGCGGAGCAATTTGGCGCGGCCGCGGCGCTGGCGGCCTATTCGGCCAGCGCCTTGCTCATCATGCTGGCCATCGTGCTGCTGATGCCGGGCTTGCGCCGGCTGGAGTGAGGCCGGGGCGCTGGCCTGGCCCCGCAATGGTGATAACAATTAAAGCAAAAAGCCAATAAAGGTCTATGCTAGCACGGTAATTTGATCACAATGGCGCGACCAGGGTGCTGCGACAGGCGCAGCCCCGTTTTTCAAACCAAGGTTTTCAGTGTCGGGCTTACCTTCACCGGCATGTCGCCCATGGCGATGACTTCCTCGGCGGTGAAGCCAGCGGCCACTTCCTCCAGCACGAACTGGTTGCCATCCCAGCGCAGCAGCGCCAGGTCAGTGACGATCCAGTTGACGCAGCCGGTACCGGTGTAGGGATAGCTGCACTGCCGACGCAGCTTGGGCCGGCCCTTGCTGTCCTGATGCTCCATGACGATGATGAGGTCGGAGTCGCCGGCGACCAGGTCCATGGCGCCGCCAATGCTGCCGATGTCCGGGCGGACCGGCAGCACGGTGCTCCAGTTGGCGACATTGGCCTGGGCATCGACTTCGTAGGCGCCCAGGATCACGGCGTCGATGTGGCCGCCGCGCGCCATCTCGAAGGAGGTGACGCTGTCGAAGTAGGAGGCGCCCTTCACCACTTCGACGAACTGGCCGCCGGCGTTGTAGATGTCGGTGTCGATGTCATCGCCGAATACCAGTTTGCCGTAGCCGAGAATGCCGTTTTCCGAGTGCAGGAAGACGTCGCGGCCTTCCAGGTGGTTGGACACCAGCGTGGGGATGCCGATGCCCAGGTTCACGTAGCTGCCTTCCTGCACCAGTCCGGCGGCGCGCCGTGCCATGTCCTCTCGGGTCAGGCCGGGCTTGCCGTTGTAGGGGCGCGGCTTGTCATTGGGACGGCGCGGCGGGGCCTGCAGCCCCTTCACGTCGATCTTGTGCGTGCTCATCACCACCCGGGAGATGAAGATGCCGGGCAGGTGCACCTGATCCGGCGGGATCTCGCCGATCTCGACGATCTCGTCGACTTCCACCACGGCAACGCGGGCCGACTTGGCAAAGGCCGGGTTGAGGCTCTGGCTGCCGCCACGGAACTGCACATTGCCGGCCTTGTCCGCCTTGTGTGCACGCAACAGCGCGTAGTCCACGCTGATGGCCTCCTCGAAGACATAACGCTTGCCGTCGAAGTAGCGGATTTCCTTGCCGGCTTCGATGGCGGTATTCACGCCCACCGGGGAGTAGAAACCGGCCAGGCCGGCACCGCCAGCGCGGCAGCGTTCCACGATGATGCCCTGGCCCACCAGTTCGGCTTTCATCTTGCCGGCGGCGATCTGTTCCTCCGAGGCGGTCATCACCCCGGGGCGCGAGGAGAAGGAGGTGATCAGGCGCGACACCTGGCCGTTCTGCGCCAGGATCTGGCCGCGGATTTCGTCATTGCCGCCCATGGAATTGCACACCACACAGAGGTCCTTGGTGCCCTGATCGCGCAGGGCCAGGATGAGGCTGGTGGCAAAGCAGTGCTGCTGGCCGAAGCCGCCCAGCGCGACGATGGAGCCGTCGGGCATGTCGGCCAGGGCGGCGGCGGCAGAGGGGAATACCTTGTTCATGCACGGATCTCCGGATCGGGATCAGGCCCCGCAACGGGGCCCGGGGGCTGGGGGACAGGCAGTTGCAGGCGGCTGCGGCCGGCCGGGTCGTGCCGCATCGGCGGCATGACCCGGTGATGGCTACTCCATGGTCTTCAGGTCGGCGGCCAGCGTGACGTTGGTCATTTCGGTGAGCGCGATGACTTCCTCGGCGGTGAAGCCCGGGGCAATCGCCTCGAGCACGAAGTGGTCCTTCACGTAGTGCAGTACCGCCAGGTCGGTCACCACCCAGTCGACGCAGCGCGCGCCGGTGAGCGGGTAGGTGCAGGCGCGGCGCAGCTTCGGCCGCCCCTTGCTGTCGGTGTGCTCCATCACGATGATGATCTGGGCCTTGCCCGCCAGCAGGTCCATGGCGCCGCCGATGCCGCCGCGCTTGGCGGTGGAGGTGCTCCAGTTGGCCAGATTGGCGCCCTCATCCACTTCATAGGCACCCAGGATCACCGTATCGATGTGGCCGCCACGCGCCATCTCGAAGGAGGTGACGCTGTCGAAAAAGGAGGTGCCGGGCACCATCGAGACGAACTGTCCGCCGGCGTTGTACACGTCCGGGTCGATGCCGTCGCCGGTGACCATGCCACCGTAGCCGAGCACGCCGTTCTCCGCGTGCAGCCACACGCCCTGGCCTTCCAGGTAATTCGACACCTGGGTGGGTAGCCCGGTGCCCAGGTTCACATAGCTCTCGGGCTTGATGATTTTTGCGGCATTGCGGCCGATGCCGGCGCGTGTGAGCGCTGTCTTGCCGTTGTAGGCGCGCGCCTGGTCGGCCGGGCGCTTGCCGCCGCGTGACAGGGTGCGGCCATCGATGACATGGGTGTTCTTGATCACGCGGTGGATGAAGATGCCCGGCAGGTCGATCTGCTCGGGCGGCAGTTCGCCGATTTCGACGATCTCGTCCACTTCGACGATGGCCACGCGCGCCGCCTTGGCGAAGGCCGGATTGAAGTTGCGGCTGCCGCCACGAAACTGCACGTTCCCGGCGCGGTCGGCGCGATAGGCCGAGAGCAGCGCATAGTCGAGCTTGATCGCCGTCTCGAGCACGTAGGGCCGGCCGTTGAAGTAGCGCAGGTCCTTGCCCTCGGCCAGCAGGGTGTCGGCACCCACCGGCGAGTAGAAGGCCGGGATGCCGGCGCCGCCGGCGCGGCAGCGCTCGACCAGGATGCCCTGGGGCACGATCTCCGCCTCCAGGGTGCCCTCGATGATCTGGTCCTCGGCGGCGGTGCGCATGCCGGCGCGGTTGGAGAAGGCCGCGACCAGCTTCTTCACCTGTTTGTTCTCGACCAGCATCTGGCCCTTCTCGCCCGGTGCCCCCAGCGAGTTGCACACGACGGTCAGGTCGCGCGTGCCCTTGTCCTTGAGGGCGTACAGCAGCGAGTTGGGAAAACGGTGGGCCAGCCCGAATCCCGCCAGGGCGACGATGGCCCCGTCCTTGATGTCTGCAATGGCCTGTTCAGGTGAAGCAACGACCTTGTCCATCGGATTCTCGCTCCTGATTTGAATTGTGGGGGCCTCCGGCGCGGTGATGCGCGGCAGTCATGGGCCAGGGGCATCTCCCGGCGTCATGTTCTCCCTCCCGGGACCGTCCAGAGCGTGCGCAGATTTTACAGCCTCCGGCAGCGCTGGCTCGGCGTGCGTCTGCAGCGCACAGCGGCGAATAGTTGTGGACAACAGCCAACCCCTGCGCGTGCAGGCGCGCCAGCGTTCACACGCCCCTCGCGCTTGCCCATGACTCCGCTACACTCTCTTCATGGGAGATTTCCTGCAGACCTCCAGTGCGCGTGTGGCCATCGGCCGGACTGCGACTGGCCGCCAGGCCGAGGCCGAGCACTATCGCGCACTTATCGAGAACCTGGGCGACATCGTCGCGCGTTTCGACCGGGAGTGCCGCCATCTCTACATCAGTGCCGCCGCCAGCTACTCCGGCCGGGACATCGTCGAGTTCATCGGCAAGTCACATGCCGAACTGGGGTTCCCCGCCGCCGAATGTGCCTGCTGGGAGGGCGTCATCGGCCGCGTCATGCAGACCGGCCTTGCCGAAGAACATGAGCTGCCCGTGGAGTTCAGTGGCAACCGGCGCCTGTTCCACTGGCGCGTCGCCCCGGAGATCGACGAGCAGGGCAGCATCCGCAGCGTGGTGACGGTCGGGCGCGACATCACCGAAAGCCGGCATGCCGAAATGCGCCTGGCGGCCTATTCGACACGCATGCAGGAGATGGCGCGGCGCCTGGTGCAGGCGCAGGAATCCGAACGCTTCGCCATCGCCGGAGACCTGCACGACCTGCTGGGGCAGAACATCACCGCCATCGGCATCAATCTGGACATCGTGCGCTCGGAACTGCCACCAGATGTGCCGCCCCAAGTCTATGCACGGCTGGGGCGCATGAAATCACTGGTCGATGAGACCATCGAGTCGGTGCGCATTGCGCTGAAAGACCTGCGGCCGCACACGCTGGAGGAATACGGCCTGGTGGCGGCGCTGCACAATTACGCCAACCACTTCCAGAGTGACCGCAAGTTTTCCGTCGCGGTGAGCACGCGAGGACCGGAGCGGCGCATGCCGCCGCCGGTGGAGTTGGCGCTGTATCGCGTGGTGCAGGAGGCGGTTGCCAATGCCGCGCGCCACAGCGGGGCGCAGTCGGTCAGGGTGGACCTGTGCACCGATGCCGCACAGTTGCGCCTGGTGATCGAGGACTCCGGGCGCGGCTTCCGCACCGATGTCGAGCGCCGTTCGCGCACGCGCAGCCTGGGTCTGATGCTGATGCAGGAGCGGGTCGATGCCGTCGGCGCGGTGCTTTCGGTGGAGTCGGCGCCGGGACATGGCACCCGCATCGTCGTCGAGATGACGGGCAAGGCCTTGGAGTGGACGCGTGATGACCATGAGGCCTGAGCGCATGGCAGCGGGGAACACCTGCAGGTGAAGGCAACATGAGCATTCGGGTATTGCTGGTGGACGACCACGCCGTGGTGCGCGACGGGGTGGGCTATCTGCTCGGGGCGCAGCCAGACATCAAGGTGATCGGGGGTGTGGATTCGGCCGCGCAGGCGGTGATCCTGGCCGTGCGTGAGCAGGCCGACATCGTCATCATGGACATCAGCCTGCCGGGCCTGAGCGGCATCGAGGCGACCCAGCAGGTGCTGGATGCGCGTCCGGAGTCGCAGGTGCTGATCCTGTCCATGCACTCCAGTCCCGAGCATGTCTACCAGGCGTTTCGTGCCGGCGCCCATGGCTATGTGTTGAAGGAGTCGGCCGGCAAGGAACTGGTGGAGGCGGTGCGTGTGGTGCATGCCGGGCGCACTTACCTGAGCGCCAAGCTCTCGGGGAGCGTGGTCGAGCAGTACCTGCGCGAGCGTCGCCGCATGAGCCCGCTGGAGAGTCTGTCCATGCGCGAGCGCCAGGTACTGGAACTCATCGTCGATGGCTATTCCTCGGTCGAGGTGGCCACCACGCTGGCGCTGTCGCCCAAAAGCGTGGACACCTATCGCAGCCGCATCATGCGCAAGCTCGGCATCGGCGATCTGCCCGGGCTGGTGAAGTTCGCCATCCGGCATGGCCTGACCTCGTACTAGGCCGGCGTGGGGATCGGGACAGGAGGCCAAGGCATGAATGACCGGACTCACCAGGACCGGTCCGCCTCCCAGGATCTGGGGGGGCGCCTCACGGCCAAGCGCCTGATGGCCGCCTTCAGCAGCAACCAGTTCGTGCTGTATTGCCAGCCTATCGTGCGCCTTCGCCCGAACCTGCCGACGCCGCGCTACCTGGAAATCCTGGTGCGCTTCCTCGAGGAGGAGCAGTTGCTGCTGCCACCCGGCACCTTCCTGCCGGTGCTGGATGAGGCCGGCCTCATGCCTTTGCTGGATCGCTGGGTGGTGCGCGAAGTGCTCAAGTGGCTCCGGGTGCAGCAGGAACTGGCGCCCAATCGTGCCCTGCCGCGCTGCGGCATCAATCTCTCGGGCAGCGTGCTGAGGGACCGCCAGTTTCCCGCCTACGTGAAGCACGAGCTCATCGTGTCGGGCATGTCGCCGGAGCGGCTGTCCTTTGAATTTTCCATGGATGATATCCGTGCCCAACGCCAGGGCTTCATCGACACGGCCGGCCTGCTCAAGCCGCTCAACTGCCCGATGGCCGTGTCCGGATTCGGGGTCGGCGGGGCGACCTCGCTGACGGGGCTGAGCCGGCTGGGCGTGCGCATCATCAAGATCGATGGCGGGCTGGTGCGCATGCTCGGGCGCAAGCCCGCAGCGGTCGAGAAGCTGCGCACCATCACGCAGGCCTGTGCCGGACTGGGCCTGCTCACGGTGGCTGAAATGGTCGAAGAGCCGGCCACCATCGCCATCCTGCGCGAGCACGGCGTCGACTTTGGCCAGGGCTTCGGCATCGCCCTGCCCATGCCGCTGGCGCAACTCGGAGAAACCTGAGCGCCACATCCGGTCGTGCAAGGGGAAAGCGGGCAGGACCGGCTCCGGCCCGCCGTGAGGCAATCAGCCGCGCACCAGTTCCTTCACCAGGGGCCACTGTCGCCGGCTGACCGGCAGCTTTTCCGGCCATCCCTCGATGATCACCGCCCAGCCTTCGCCTTCGCTGCCCGACACACGCTCGACCCCGCGCAGGTGGGCCCTGGCCACCAGGCAGTTGCGGTGGATGCGCAGGAACTGTGCGGCGAACTCCTCTTCCAGGTGGCTGAGCGATTCTTCGATGAGGTGCTCGGCGGTCGCCGTGCGCACGCTCACATACTTGGCATCGGCCTTCAGGAACAGCACCTCGGCCAGCGGCACCAGCAGTACCTTGCCGCGCTCGGCCACGCTCAGGTACTGGCGCGGCCCGGCCTCGATGCCGGCCAGCTTGTCTGCGCCTGTGCTGGTGGTGGCGCTGGCGCTGGCCGCCCGGGCTGGCGGGGTGTGCTTGCGCAGGGCCGCGGCCAGACGCACCGCGCGCACCGGCTTGAGCAGGTAGTCGATGGCGTTGACTTCGAAGGCGCTCACCGCATGCTGGTCGTGCGCGGTGATGAAGATCACTGCCGGCGGCCGTGACATCTGCTGCAGGTGGCGTGCCAGCTCGATGCCGCTCATGCCCGGCATGTGGATGTCGAGCAGCGCCACGTCCGGCTGGCA
>CAIPGJ010000735.1 GCA_903864555.1 uncultured Pseudomonadota bacterium
CTGGCAGCCACGCGGCGGGAAATCCACCAGAACCTGAAGCAGGCCAACTACGACCTGGGCCGCTTCCAGTTCAATACTGTCGCCTCGGCCTGCATGAAAATGCTCAATGCGCTGAAGGCGGCACCCCGGACGAATGCGGCAGCCCATGCGCGGGTGCTGGAGGAAGGCCTGTCCATATTGTTGCGTGTGCTGTCGCCGATCACGCCGCATATCTGCCACCAGCTCTGGCGCGACCTCGGCCTGGGCGAGGACATCCTGAAGGCCTCCTGGCCGGAAGCGGCGGCATCGGCCCTGGTGCAGGACGAACTGGAACTGGTGCTGCAGGTAAACGGCAAACTGCGCGGGCATATCAGGGCGGCACCCACTGCCTCTAAAGAGGACATCGAGGCGCTGGCGCGCGGCCACGAAGCCGTGGTTCGACTGGCAGAAGGCCGGCCGGTGAAGAAAGTCATCGTAGTGCCCGGGAGGCTGGTCAACGTCGTGGTGTGACCGGCTCGACTGGTTGGCATCAGCCCCACGCCCTGCCGGGTTTGCCGATCGATTTTGCACCCGGGCAGGCGGTTGCAGCACATTCATGGGTCGATCAGGCCTGCCCAAGCGCTTTTATTTGTGACAGGCGGGCTCCCGAGGGGGTTTCCGGGGCATTGCAGGCGCATACTGTCGCCCTGACAAATCGCTTGCTCCAGGTGTCGCCTGGCAAGCCCGTAATCTGCTGCCGACCTCCGGCACGCCCCGGCCCTGAATTGGATACCCATGCCCACTCAAGATGAATTGCAAAGACTCGTAGCAACGGCCCATGTCTCCTGGAGGCGCGAGCCGGGTTACCTCTGGTCATCCGTGGCCAGCGTCACACCACCCGTGCTGTTTCACCGCTTCGGCACGCCAGAAAACGCCGGCACCTTCCGTGACAGCCGCAGCAAAGACAACAGCCAGAACTGGCACATCTCCGATGACCGCAAGGACACTGTCCTGCAGAAGATGTGAACGTGATGGGCCGAGCCGGCGCATGAGATCCGTCCAGCAGCCAGGCGGCATCAACAGAAACAGAGGAAGCCGATGAGCGACGACATGACACCTTCCCCGGCGCCGCTTGAAAACAGCGGCCGGGACTCGGTTGCAGATGCCGAAGTCAAGCAGATACTCGCGGATCTGCCCGCCCATCATCCGGCGCGAATGAAATTTGCCGAGGGCCGCCCTACGGCGGAACTTGCTTACCTGATGCTGGATCGCCCCCTGCTGATGGAACGCCTGAAGCAGTCACTGAACGACTGTTACAAGCGCCTGCTGGCACACGCCGCCCCCCTGCCAGGGCCTTAACGGCCGCGCTGGCGCGTCTGGTGCCAGCCATCTCGGGCATGCCGGAAGCCAGACTGGAAGCGGTAGAATCCGGCAACGGGCCGATCATCGCCAGACAAGGTCGTCAGAACCGAGCCTCGATGGCTCGCGCCTGAGTGCATGAAATGGCCCGTGGCCCCTATAACCGACCCGCGAAACCAGAATGCCGCTCCCCATGTCCCGCCCCGGCCTGAACCACCCGTCTGCCCCCGCCCACGGACCGGGGATCGCGGCAATCCGCCACTTCACCGCCGTGCTGCTTCTGGTGATGCTGGGCATCACGGCCGGTTGCGGCTTTCAGATGCGCGGCAGTTCCAGCCTGCCCTTCGAGACCCTCTACATTCCAGGTTCTTCCACCATGGGCGTGGAACTCAAGCGCAACATCGCCGCAGGCACAGGCACCCGGCCGGTGAACACCCCGGAAGAGGCGCAGGCCCAGATCATCTTCACCCAGGACATGCGGGAGAAAGTCATCCTGTCGCTCAATACCGCCGGGCGCGTGCGCGAATTCAAACTGCGCCACCGGGTCGGATTCCGTGTTGTCGACAGCGGCGGGCGCGAGTACCTGCCCCTGAACGAAATCGTGCTGACACGCGACGTCTCCTTCAATGATGCCCAACTGCTGGCAAAGGAAGCAGAGGAAACCCTGCTGTATCGCGAGATGCAGGCAGACATGGTGCAACAGATCATGCGTCGCCTGGGCGCCGCACGCGTGCCCAGCACGGCACCGACCAGCCAGGCGCCAGGCTCGCCCTCGGCCGCACTGGCTCGCTCCGTGGCACCGACGCTGGGCGCACCCAATGCGCCTGCAGCGTCCACAGCCACTCCCTGACCGGTTTTCGCCCCGACCATGGCTGCGTCACTGCGCGCTGACCAGCTGGACGCACACCTGCAGCGCTCCCTCGAAGGTCTGTACATCATCCACGGGGACGAGCCGCTGCTGGCCCTGGAAGCAGCCGATGCCATACGAGCCAGGGCGCGCAAGGCAGGCTTCAGCGAACGCCATGTCCTCACGGTAGAGCGCAGTTTCGAATGGGGCGCCCTGCTGGCCGCCTCGGCGGGACTGTCGCTGTTTGCCGATCGCAAGATCATCGAGCTGCGCATGCCCGGCGGCAAGCCCGGCACCACGGGCAGCGATGCCATTGTCGCCTTCTGCCAGGGGCTGGCCCCAGACACCCTGGCCATCGTGGTGTTGCCCCGGCTTGACCGGACCGGCCAGAATTCGGCCTGGTTCAAGGCCCTCAGTGGGCGCGGTGTGCTGATCAACATCTATCCACTGGAGCGGGCGCGCCTGCCCGAATGGATCGCCGGACGCCTGGCACGCCAGAAGCAGAAGGCCGATCGCGAAACACTGGGGTTCCTCGCCGACAGCGTGGAGGGCAACCTGCTTGCGGCTCATCAGGAAGTGCTGAAGCTGGCCTTGCTGCTGCCGGAGGGCCAGTTGGCTTTCGATGCAGTCCGCGATGCCGTGCTGAACGTCGCCCGCTACGACGCCCTGAAACTGACCGAGGCCATGCTCGCCGGAGACAAACCGCGCCTGCTGCGCATGCTGGAGGGATTGCGCGCCGAGGGTGAGGCGCCGCCCCGGCTGATCTGGATCCTCTCCGAGGAGATCCGCGCCATTGCCCGCATCCAGGCCGGCCTGGCGAAGGGACGCCGGCCCGACGAACTGTTTCGTGAGAATCGCGTGTTCGGCGATGCGCGGCAAAGCCTGGTGGGACGCGCAGCGCACCGCCTGCCTCGCGAATCCCTGCTGCAGGCACTTGGTCACGCCGCCTTCATTGACCGAGTCGCCAAGGGCGTGGCCAAAGGCGATGCCTGGGATGAAATGCTGCAGCTGGGCCTGAGACTTGCCTGAACAACGCGGGCTGGAGCACGAAACGAGGGCATCTTCAGGCATTGATACACGGCAGCGCCGCTTCGCCAGGGCCATCATCCTGCGCGTCACCATTACCCAGGCCTATCAGTCGACCCTGCCCATGCTGACCGGCACCATCGGCACCCTGGTCGGGCTGGTCAGGGAACAGACGGCGCTGGCTGCAGGCAAACCAGCGTAGAATTTCCGCCCATGAATGCAGTCAATGAAATCAGGGATGTAAAGCAGTACATGCGCCAGCTGGGCGAGGCGGCGA
>CAIPGJ010000736.1 GCA_903864555.1 uncultured Pseudomonadota bacterium
GCCATCACCTTCTGGGGCCTGCTGGCGCCCGGCAAGACGGCGCGGCCCATCATCGAGCGCCTGTCCACGACACTGAATGCCGCATTGAAGACAGCGGAACTGCGCAACAGCTACCTCAGCACCGGCAATGACCCGGCCAGCAGCACCCCCGAGGAATTCGCCGCCCTGATCAAGGGTGACATCGGCAAGTGGGGCAAGCTGATCAAGGACGCGAACATCAAGCCTGACGATTGACCGCTCCGGCGCCGGGCGGGCGCACCTCGTCCGCCAAACTGACTACTCCTCCAGCCGGATGTTGACCGCCTGGATCACCGCGCGCCAGTTGTCGATTTCGGCCAGGATGTGCTGTTTGAACTGCTCAGGCGTGTTGCCCACCAGCACGCTGCCCTCGTCCGATAGTTTCTTCACCAGGTCCGGCGCACGTGTGGTCTTCGCCAGCTCGGTGCTGATGCGCGTCAGCGTCGCGGCCGGGATGCCCGGCGTGCCCACGATGCCCAGCCACCCGGAATAGTCATAACCTTTTGCCCCCTGCTCGGCCGCAGTGGGCGTGTCGGCGAACAAGCGGATGCGCTCGGTGGTGGACACGCCAATCAGGCGCAGCTTGCCCGCCTTCACGCCCGGCCCGGCCGACTGCGGCTGACCCAGGGTGGTCTGCACCCGGCCCGAGGTGAGGTCAGGGTAGATCTGCGCCGCGCCCTTGTAGTGGATATAGGTGGTCGAGATGCCCGCCGCATGATGCAGCCAGGCCCCGGCCATGTGGATGGCACCACCGGCCCCGGTGGTTGCGAAGTTGAGCTTGTCCGGATTCGCCTTCACATAGGCGATGTATTCAGTCACGTTCTTCACCGGCACGGAAGGGTGGACCACCAGCAGGTAGGGCCGCTTGCTGAGCAGCGTGACCGCCGAGAAATCGCGCGGATTGAATTCCAGGTTCTTGTAGATGGACGGCGCGATGGTGAAGCTGGAGGTGGCCATCATCAGGGTGTGGCCGTCGGCCGGCGCCCGCGCCACCACCGAGTTGCCGATGGTGGAACCGGCCCCCGGGCGATGGTCGAACAACACCTGCTGGCCGGTGGCATCGGTGTACTTCTGCGTGTACATGCGGATTTCCAGCTCGCTGGCCCCGCCTGCCGCCGCGGGAATCACGATGGTGATCGGCCTGGCCGGATCGAAGGCACGCTGCGCCTGGGCAGGCGGGGTCGCAAGCAGCCCCGCGATAATCAATGAAACACACGTGCCGAACAGCCATGTCCTGCGATGCGTCATGTCTCCTCCTGTGTCGACTGAGGCCCCTGTCACTGTCGCAAGCCGGCGTTCGCTGGTGCGAGTCCGATGTTCGCGCGTGCCGGGTCCGGTGTTGTTGTGCCACCAGTATGAGCCGAAAACGGCCTGGACGCCGCCCGACACTGCCACTGCAACATCTCGCTGGCGGGCTTGCATCGCCGTTGGGAGGGGGCGTAGTAACATCAACGAAAACAGCAACACAGACCAGCAAGGCCACTGCACCGGAGAAGATTCCATGAAGCTGACAACGTCCCGCTTGAAGCCTGTCGTGGCGACCTGCGCATTGGCGCTTTGGCTGTCTCTGCCGCTGACTGCCTTCGGGCAGGCCTGGCCCTCACGGCCGGTGAGCGTGGTGATTCCCTTTGCCGCAGGCGGCACCACCGATAACGAGGCGCGCCTGTACACCCAGAAGCTGCAGGAGTTCACCGGCCAGCCTTTCGTGTTCGACTTCAGGCCGGGTGCCGGCACATCCATCGGCCTGGCCTTTGTCGCCAAGGCCGCCCCGGATGGCTACACCCTGGTGATGATCAACTCCGGGCTCACGGTGCATCCGCACTTCTATGCCTCGCTGCCCTATGACGTGATGAAGAGTTTTGCCCCCATCAGCCTGATGAGCAATCGCGCCACCGGCCTGCTGATCAACCCGAATTCGCTGCCCAACGTGCATACCCTCACGGACCTGATCGCGCACGCGAAAGCCAATCCCACGGCACTCAACTGCAACACCGCCGGCTCGGGCAGCATCACCCACATCGTCTGCGCAGCCCTCGCTGCGGAAACCAAAACCAATATCGTGCCGGTGCACTACAAGGGCGTGTCGCAGGGCCAGATCGACCTGCTGGCCGGACGCACGCAATTGCAGGCAGGCACCATCTTCAATTACCTGCCCATCCTGAAGGCCGGCAAGCTGCGCCTGATTGCGGTACTGACCGAAGAGCGCTCCAAGCTAATGCCGGATGTACCCACCACGGCCGAACAGGGCGTGAATGTGGACTTCCCCAGCTGGCTGGGCGTGCTGGCACCGGCCGGCACCCCGCAGCCGATTCTGACTCGGCTGCACACTGAACTGGTGAAGGCCGTGCGTGCCCCCGAGGTGGTCAAACAGCTTGAAGTTGCTGGCAGCACCCCGGTGGGCAGCACGCCCGAAGCCTTCCGTGCCCGCATGGCGCGGGAACTGGCGCAATGGAAGAAGATCGTCCAGGAGAACAACATCAAGGGCGAGAGCTGAAGCAAGACGGAACCATCGGCCCGTCCCCCGCATCGGGGGCAACATGGCTGACTGTCTGGGCACCTGTCAGCCCCGCCTCCCCCACCCATAGCGAAAACCCGAACTGCAAGGAGCACCAAGATGGCACGCATACCCACGCTGACGCTGGACACCATGAACCCCGAGCAACAGCGCATCTACCAGGGCGTGATGCAGCGGCGCGGTCCGGTGCAAGGGCCATTGCTGGCTGCCATGCAACGCCCGGTGTTGGGCGAGACCATGGGCCATTTTGGCGATGCCATCCGCGCCCAGCCATCCATCCCGAAGCGCCTCACCGCAATCGCCGTGATGCAGACCACCCGCTTCATGAACTGTGAATACATGTGGGCCATCCACAAGCCGCTGTCGGAGAAGGAAGGCCTGCGTGCCGACATCATCGAGAGCATCCGGCTGGGCCAGACACCCAAGGATCTCGATACCGACCAGCTCAGGATCTGGCGCTTTTGCACCGAGCTGCTGGAAAAGAAGAAACTGTCCGACGCCACCCACGCCGCGGTGATGAAAACCTGGGGGGCGGCTGCGACGGTCGACCTCTCGGCGATGATCGGCTACTACGTGCTGTGCGCGCTGATCATCGGCGCCAACGACCTGGACCTGCCGCCGAATGCGACACCGCAGTTGCCACAGTTGCCCTAGTTGCCGCTTGCCGCAGCTGGCCTGGTGAGCTTCGGACCATCAGCCCGGCAACGGGCGCTGGCAGAGCCGGTCAATGCGTGGATTGAGATGGTGGAAGGATGGCGTCTGCCTTGTACGCAATGGTCGTGCCGTGCAGATTGGCAGGCCGGGCCCGCGTATCGAGGCCTGCGAGGGTCGCCCGGGCTGGTCGTTGTCAATCCTGCCGGTGGCACTGCACGTTTTTCAAAGTGGCAAGGCAGCGCTGCTGCCCTGCAGATACTGTGTCGATGGAGCCGGCAGCGGGCCGGGAC
>CAIPGJ010000737.1 GCA_903864555.1 uncultured Pseudomonadota bacterium
ATCGGGCCAGCGCCTGCAGCAACGCTATGACAACGCCTATGGCCAGTGCATGTATGCCAAGGGCCACAAGATACCGGTGTCCGCCGCGTACGCCGCCTCACTGGCACCGCAGCGTCCCGCTCCCCGGGCCTATCCGCCTCCGCCGCCTCCCTATCGCTAGCGGCCGGACGAGACCATGTACACGTCGAAGCGCTCCATCGCTGCAGGACGCCCGCCCTGCGCAATCATCCTGGCTGCTGCAGCGCTCGCCCTGGACTGGGGCGGAGGGGCCCACGCGCAGCCGGCGTACGGAGAGGCTTACGCACAGACCTCCATCGAATCAGCCCCTGCGCAGACCACACCACCCCCTGGCCTGTCGGCGGTGCCGGCTTATTACTCGCAACAGGACCTGGATCGCTTGCTGGCACCCATCGCGCTCTATCCGGACGCCCTGCTGTCACAAGTCCTGATGGCCGCGACGCATCCGCAGGACCTGGCCGAAGCAGCCCGCTGGTCACGCGAGCATCCGGGTTGGTCAGGACAGGCGGCCATCGATGCAGCATCCCCCCATGACTGGGATGCCAGCGTCACCAGCCTGCTCAATGTGCCGCAGGTGCTCGCCTTGCTGGATCAGCGCCCGGACTGGGCCCGTAGCCTGCGGTACGCATTCCTGAACCAGGAACCGCACGTCCTCGAAACCGTGCAGGCGTTGCGCCGGCGTGCCCAGGCGGCCGGCAACCTCACACCGGATCTGGAACTCGGCCAGTCGGGCAACGACATCCTGATCGGCAACGCCGACCCGCAATGGATTGCGCTGCCCTGGTATGACCCGCTGGTGGTGTACGGGCGCTGGTGGTGGCCGCTGGCGCCGGTGCGCTGGGCAGCCTGGCCGGGCCTGCCACGCCCGATCCTGAGTTCAGGTTTCGTCGCCGGGCATCGCGTCCCGTTTGCCCGCCGGATATCGTACCGACAGGCCGACCACCTCCCCTATGGGCGATTCGACTGGCATCAGCGACGCCTGCAGATCGTGCACACCCATTACGTCGGTAACCAGGCTGCCTACCTCAGCCTGTCGCCCTGGCGCCGCGCGGCGGCAGGGCCCGCCCGTCCGACACCACCGCACTACACCCAGGGCCATCGGGTGCCCCCCGCCAGTGCCACCAGCACCACCAGCACCGCCACTCCGGCACGGCCGGCAGGTCCTGAACGCACGCTCACCGCCTCTCCGGCATCAATACCGCGACCTGCGGTCACACAAGCATCACCAGCCTTCATACCGAATTCGATATCACCAGACCCAAGGCAAGCTCCTTCCACACGGCATGGGGATGGACCAGAGCGTGGGCTACCGCGATACCAACCCGCTCCGCTGCGTGACGCGGCTTCGCAACAGATCAACGGCCACCTGGGATCTCGCTGGACGCGTCCGGAAGGCGGACAACTGCGTGATGGTGTCGCGACGATCATCAATCCACGGCCAGGCGATGCGGTTCCCGGTTACCCGGCAGCCCCCGCCATCGCCGCGCCTCTCGCGGTTCCCGCACGCCCCGGTCTGATGTCGGCCCCCGCCCAGCCGGTCGCGCGCGCGGAGCGGCAGCCCGATGCATCGCACCATCACGGCCACCCTGTCGGCAGGCCGCCAGTTCCGCCCCCGTCGGTTGCGCCATCGCCCGCCCCCCCTGCAACGCCTGCGCCTTCACGTGGACAGGGCCAGGGGCAGCGACGCGCGCTGATGCACTAGTGTCCTGAATCGCTAATTCGCTGAAGAAAAAGGCCGACTATAGAGCGTGGGAGCGGACCCAGCGTTCCAGCGATGCGGCATCCATGGCGCCAGCCTGGCGCGCCACTTCCCGCCCGCCACGAAACAGGGCCAGGGTCGGTATTGAACGGATGTTGTGCTGCGCGGCCAGCGCCTGCGCCTCTTCGGTGTTGAGCTTGGCCAGGCGGTACGCCGGCTCCAGCGCAAGCGCTGCGCGCTCGAAATGCGGGGCCATCATGCGGCATGGCCCGCACCACGGCGCCCAGAAATCGACCACCACGGGCAGATCGGACTTGCCGGTGTGCAAATCGAAATTGTCGGCTCGCAATTCCAGCGGCTGCCCGGTGAACAAGGCCTTGCCGCAGCGACCACAGGTGCCACCCTCCGCAAGTCGTGCGCGTGGCACGCGATTCACCGTATCGCAGTGCGGACAGACAACGTGCAGCTTCTCTTCGCTCATGACCGACTCCCTTTCCATCCAGATGGTGTCGCACCGCCCCGGCTTCAAGACCGGCGCTGATATTATTATCAAATTAACGCGTTACATCTTATCTATATTGAACTGTATCTGTATTTATTATCATGTTTATCGAAAATACCCGGCCATCATGAGCACCCCGCACCGGTGAGGCACTTTGCCGCATGGCCGCCGGCACACCGTCTTGGATAACTTGGGACGCAATGTCACAGGGCACCACAAGCTACACAAGCCTCGGGCGGCAGTCATTCAGCTCAACCCGATGAAGGCGCTGCAGTTCCTGTCATCGAGATGCAGCGAAGCAGGACAGGAAAAGGTCCGCCCCCTGCCGATCGCAGGCAAGGAGCGCTTTCTGACCCTCTAAGACGAGGAGGATGTGCGAATCGATACGCCTCGTGGCCCGCGAAGGCCACGAGGCACAAACCGCCAACAGCGGCGCGGATGGATTGCGCAAGCTGGAACAGGAACATCATTGGCCGGTCGTGGCGTTCATCGACATCCGCATGCCTGGCATGAACGGTTACGAAGTGGCGCAGCGTGTTCGCGATCTGCCCCATGGCATGCTACTCAAACTGATAGCCGTGACGGCCTGTGGTTCACCCAAGGAAAGGGCGCATTCGATCGCAGCGGGCTTCGATGCCCACTTCACCCAGCCCTGCACCTACAGTGACCTGATCCACACCATCCACGAACTGGATCCGCACTAGCACCGAGCAGCCCGGCAGCAAGAACGGGCTGCCGGTCATGCATGGAGCACGCGTGAGGGGCCGGGCTAGACGATCCAATCCAAGCGCCCCCGGATCGGGGGAATTCGGCACGCCTGCCGGCCGCATGCCATCCAGGATAAGGCGGGAATGCCGCTTGCGCGGTCGCTCAGTTGGCGTTCAGGTCCAGCTGATTGCTGTCGCCATCGCCATCAGCGTCGCCGCGGCCCGCATTGCGGCTGCGCTCGACGGCCTCGAGGTAGGCCGGCGTGACATCACCGGTGATGTAGGTGCCATCGAAGCAGGAGGTTTCAAAGCGCGTCAATGCCGGATTGGCCTCCCTCACCGCGATCTTGAGCGATTCCAGGTCCTGGTAGATCACGCCATCAGCCTCGATTTCGCGGGCAATCGCCGCCTCGTCGCGATCGGTGGCGATCAGTTCCTGGCGTGTGGGCATGTCGATGCCGTAGACATTGGCAAAGCGCACGGGCGGTGCGGCTGAAGCAAAGTACACCCGCCTTGCGCCGGCCTCGCGCGCCATCTGCACGATCTCCCGGCTGGTGGTGCCGCGCACGATGGAGTCATCGACAATGAGCACATTCTTGTCGCGGAACTCCATCCCCATCACGTTGAGCTTCTGGCGCACCGACTTCTTGCGTATCGCCTGTCCGGGCATGATGAAGGTGCGCCCGATGTAGCGGTTGCGCACGAAGCCTTCGCGATAGCTGACATTGAGCACCTTGGCGATCTCCAGTGCGCTCGGACGGCTGGTGTCCGGCACCGGGATCACCACGTCGATGGTCCCTTCGGGCAGCACGCGACGGACCTTCTCCGCCAGGTGACGTCCCATGTTGAGGCGCGTCTCGTAGACAGAAGCGCCGTCCATCAGCGAGTCCGGCCGGGCAAGGTAGACGTATTCGAATATGCACGGCGCCAATACCGGATTCTCTGCGCACTGCCGCGTATGCAGGCCGCCCTTGTCCTCGATGAAAATGGCCTCACCGGGGGCAACATCGCGCACCAGGTCGAAACCGAAACCAGCCAGCACCACGCTTTCGGATGCCACCAGGTATTCGGGCCCCTGCGGGG
>CAIPGJ010000738.1 GCA_903864555.1 uncultured Pseudomonadota bacterium
ACCAGCAAGGTAAGGAGGGCCCCTGTCATCGACAACGGAACCGACAACATAATCACCGAGGGAGTCGTAAAGCTCTCGAACTGTGCCGAAAGAACAAGATAGATGAAGAACAAGGACAGAACGAACACGAAGTAGATCTCACTGCCGGAGGCCCTGTACTCGCGCGACTGGCCATCAAGGGCTGTCTGAGCCGAGGAACCCAATGCGACCTTGGCAGCCGCATCAAAGGCTTCAAGCGCCTCACCAAGGGCGTAACCGGGTGCAAGAGTGCCGGTGATCTTCACCGCACGCAGTCTCTGAAAGTGGTTCAGGGACTGTGGCGCTACGCCTTCCTTGACGTCAGCGATGTTCGCAAGCTGGACCATCGCTCCGTTTCTGGCCCTGACATACATTTCGCTGATGTCTGCGGGTGAATTTCTGTCCAGGCGGGCCACCTGGACGATCACGTCATACTGCTGACCATCTTTCTTGAAGCGTGTTACCTGCCGCCCGCCAAGCATCGTTTCCAGAGTTCTTGCCACATTGTCGACATTGATGCCCATGTCTCCAAGCTTGTCCCGGTTGATGTTCACCCTCACCTCGGGTGTATTCAAACGCAGATCCGTCTGAAGGTTCTGCGCCCCAGGGTATTTGCGTGCCTCTTCAAGGAAGCGGTCGGCAAGGCGCTGCAGTTCGGGATAGGGAATCTGCGCCATGATCACGAACTGCAATGGCGCAGCCCTGGCACTTTGTCCCAGGGAAGGCGGATTGATGGGGAACACCTGGGCTCCCGGTATGGCAGCCAGTTTGGGCCTGAGTTCTTCGGTGATTTGCTGCTGTTTCTTCTCGCGCTGCTCCCAGGGCTTGAGCCGGAGAATGGCAGTCCCATCAACCACAGTTGGATTGCCTGAAATGGTGGTATAGGCCCTCGCCTCCGGCACTTGACTGTAGAACTCCTCAATCGGCCTCATCTGATTGGATGTGTACAGAGGGGTGGATCCCTGCGGTGCAGTCACGACGCCAAATATGATGCCTCGATCCTCTATGGGTGAAAGTTCAGACTTGAGCTGCGTAAACAGAAACAGACCGAAGCCTATGGTCATAAACCATCCCGCCAGCACCAGCCAGCGAGCGCCAAGTGCAGCAGTCAACAGTCGCCGGTACCCGCTGGTAAATGCCACAAAACCGGCCTCTATCTTGTTGTACAACCAGGAATGCTTGGACTCGTGCTTGAGAAGCTGTGAACACATCATCGGCGTCAGCGTGAGCGCCAGGAATCCCGAAACCAGCACAGCCCCGGACAAGGTCAGTGCAAACTCGATGAACAATCGCCCGGTTCTTCCAGTCGCGAATGCGAGCGGTGCAAAAACAGAAGCAAGGGTCAGGGTCATGGCCACCACTGCAAAGGCAATCTCTTTTGACCCCTGCAAGGCAGCCTGGCGACGCGACATGCCCTCTTCCAGGTGCCGGTAGATATTCTCCAGAACCACGATCGCATCGTCCACAACCAATCCGATCGCCAGCACTATGGCAAGCATGGTGAGCGTATTGATGGTGAAACCGAACAGGTACATGAGTGCAAAGGCCCCGATCAGCGACACCGGTATCGTGACAATCGGAATGATGGTGGCCCTCAGGCTGCGCAGGAAAAAGAAGATGACCAGCACCACCAGCAGGACAGCCTCGCCAATCGTCACAAACACTGAGGAAATCGACCTGGAAATGAACTCGGAAGTGTCATATCCGATGACGAGCTTCATGCTATGGGGTAGGTTCTCGTTTATTTTCTCCACTTCCGCCCGCACATCGCGTGAGAGCTCCAGCGGATTGGCGACAGCCTGCTTGATTATCCCGATATTGAGCGAGGGCTTTCCATTGAATCTGGAAATGGTTCTTTCTTCCACCGGTCCGACAACGACATTGGCAATGTCGCGAATGCGCACCGAGTATCCGCCGACATTGGATACGATGATGTCGGAAAACTGCTCCACCGTCTGAACGCCCGTTTGCGATACCACCGTGAACTCGCGAGCATCGGATTCGATGCGTCCAGCGGGTATTTCGGCATTCTGGCGTCTCAGGGAGTCTTCCACGTCCTGCACTGTCAGCCTGTAGGCTGCGAGGCGGGTTCGATCGATGAAGATGCGCATGGCCATGAGTCGTTCACCGAACACCCTCACTTCAGCCGTGCCGGGAATCACTGACAGGCGCGGCTTGATATAGCGATTGACGTAGTCGGAAGCCTCCAGTGTGTTCAGCGTTCCCGCCTCAACAGCAATGCTGACCACCGATTGGGAGTCGGCCTCCACCTTGGCGATCACCGGCTCTTCAACCTCTATGGGAAGTCGCCCGCGTACCCGTGACACCTTGTCCCTGACGTCCGCAGCTGCAGAATCCGGGGTACGGGACAATTTGAAACGCACATTGATGATGC
>CAIPGJ010000739.1 GCA_903864555.1 uncultured Pseudomonadota bacterium
CCGCTGATAGGTGATGCCCAGCATGCGTATCCTGCCGCCCTGCGCGTAGGCCGCCCCTGCCGGTGCTGCCGGACACAACACCTGGATCTGGTCACCCATGACGCCGGTCATGGCCGCCGGGATGGTGGGATGCGGGACATGTGTGAGCTTGAGACCGGCCATCTCGTTGAACACCTCCATGCACAGGTGCGAGCCACCCCACTGGCCGGACGATCCGTACATCAATTGCCCCGGTCTCGCCTTTGCATAGGCAATCCACTCGGCCACTGATTTCACCGGCAGGCTGCTGCTCACAGCCAGCGCAAAGGGTGTGGTGCCCACCATGGACACGGAGGCGAATTCCGAGGGCAACATGTAGCGCTGATACATGAGCGTGCCGATCAGCTGGGTGAAGGCCACCAGGTACATGGTGTGACCGTCCGGCGCCGCGCGTGCCAGCGCCTCGGCAGCCACCACGCCGGTGGCACCGGCCCGGTTGTCCACCAGCACCGGCTGACCCCATCCCTCGGACAGTCGAGAGCCAATAAGCCGGCCGACAATGTCGGTGGAGGACCCCGGGGCATTGGGGATCAGCATGCGCACCGGTTTCTGCGGATACTTCTGAGCCGCCCCCTGTGCCAAGGCAGCACCTTGCCCGAGCAGACACAGCGTCAGCAGCATGGCCAATGCGCCATGCCTGTTCCCCAAATGTCCCGACAACTGTACCAATGCCAATGGTCCTGCGACCACCTCCGCTGCAACTGCACGCGTTGTTTCCATCGCCTCTCCTCCCTGGCCTTGCGGTTTCATGGTGAACCGTCGTGTGCCACGGTGCCCGGACAGCGGCACGCATCTTTGCGCGTTGGCCAGCATGTTCCTGCACCATCCCGCCGCGGCGGAACGAGGCACTTTAGCCCCGCGGCAACGGGATGGTCAATCGACCGGCATTGCATCGCCGGCATTCCGTGTTTTGTCGTACAGTTGACCTTTTGCACTGGACACTCACATGAATGCGCCTGCCACGCCTGCCGCCGCCGCCGGCGGACATTCACTCGACGAACTGATCTTCGTGGAACTCTCTGGCCGCGCCCTGCAGGTCAGCAACGGTGTCCTGTCCGTTGCTGGCGATCCGGGCAAGCTGGCCGCGCTGAGCATGCAACTGGCCGATGCCTATCGCGAGGCGCACAAGGCGAGGCTGGCTGCAATGGGGCCAAAGAACGTCGGTTACGAAATCCAGATGGACGACCTGATGAACTGGGAAAAGAAGTAGACAAAACAATTTGATCGAGCATCAAGAGCTTGCGCAGCCCACTTGCCCCACGCTCCAGAGGAAATCTTTTCTGCACATCGGGGACCTGGCCAGCGTATGCCTAAAAAATTAGCGCACGCACTGCCCCGATTCGGGTATAGTCCGCGCCAAGGTTAGCGATGCGCATCATCCGGTTAGCGTTCCAGCCTGTTCGCGGTTCCTCTGCATTTTCAGTTGGCCCCCCGAAATTCCCTTAAGCAGTAACTCATCTGCCTGAACCGGTGTGGAAGTCCCCAGGGACTTCCCGGGCCGATACCTCAGGAGATTGTCATTACTCAGTCGTTCAAGAACGAGGGTATTCCCTCGCCGTCAGCCATTGCTACTACCGAAACCGGCCTGCAGGCTGCCCCCAATCAAGTCGTCTCGCTGTTTGCCGGCCTTGGACTCTCCGAGCCCATCGTCCGCGCCGTCACCGAGCAGGGTTACACCGAGCCTACGCCCATCCAGGCGCAGGCCATCCCCATCGTCATGGCCGGCCGCGACCTGCTGGGCGCCGCCCAGACGGGCACCGGCAAGACTGCCGGTTTCACGCTGCCGCTGCTGCATCGCCTCGCCTCCACCAAGGGCCAGGGACACCGCGCAGTGCGCGCCCTGATCCTGACCCCGACGCGCGAACTGTGCGCCCAGGTGCAGGAGAGCGTGCGCACCTATGGCAAGCATGTGCGCCAGCAATCCACCTGCATCTATGGCGGCGTGGGCTTCATGCCGCAGGTGCAGGCGCTGCGCCGTGGCGTCGACATCATCGTCGCCACCCCGGGCCGCCTGCTGGACCATATCCAGCAGCGCACGGTGGACCTGAAGCACATCGAGATCCTGGTGCTGGACGAAGCCGACCGCATGCTCGACATGGGCTTCATCCATGACATGCGCCGCATCGTTTCCTTGCTGCCGAAGAAGCGTCAGACCCTGATGTTCTCGGCAACCTTCTCCGACGAGATCCGCAAGCTCGCCGGCGACTTCCTCATCGACCCTGCATCGGTGGAAGTGGCCCGCCGCAATGCCCCCATCGAACTGGTGTCGCAGCTGGCGCATCCGGTGGACAAGGACCGCAAGCGCGACCTGCTCAAGCATCTGGTGGTGACCAATGACTGGCGCCAGGTGCTGGTCTTCACCAAGACCAAGCATGGTGCCAACCGCCTGGCCGAGCAGCTGGAGAAGGACGGCATCCAAGCCGACGCCATCCACGGCAACAAGAGCCAGCCGCAGCGCATGCGTGCCCTCAAGCGCTTCAAGGACAACGAACTGCAGGTGCTGGTGGCTACCGACATCGCCGCGCGCGGCATCGACATCGACGCCCTGCCCCATGTGGTGAACTTCGACCTGCCCAATGTGGCGGAAGACTATGTACACCGCATCGGCCGCACCGGCCGTGCCGGCTTGTCCGGCGAAGCCATTTCGCTGGTGTGCTCGGAAGATCGTCCACTGCTCAGTGCCATCGAGCGGCTGATCGGCAAGCGCATCGACCTGCAGCCGGTGGCCGGTTTTGAGCTGGCCCATCCCTGGAGCAGCGCGCCAGCCAAGGCCCGTCCGCAGGCGCAACGTGGTCAACGCTCCGGCGCAGGACAACGCAATGGCGGCGGCAATGCCCGTGGCGGTTACGCAAGCCGTGGCGCCCCGGCGCAAGGTGGCAAGCGCGAGGACAGCCGGCAGGATCGGCGTGCCGCTCCCCAGCCGGGCGCCCAGCGCCGCGGTCGTGCCGCTGACGGCGGCAGGAATGCCGGCAGCGGCAGTCGCACAGGTGCCGGCGGTGGTGAAAGCCGCTTTGCCAATGACGGGAACCGGAGCAACGGTGCGCGCCGCAGCGCCCCGACCCAATCCTGGGAATCCGAGCGCGAAGCCCAGCGCCGCCACTTCAGCGATGCCGGAGAAGGCCCTAAGAAGGAAGCCGGTACCGGCAAGCGCGTGATGGATGCGGTATCCAACCTGTTCCGCAAGGTCGCCTGATCCTGCGCAACTGAAGCGTCAGTAAATGATCAAGGGGGCACGGCCCCCTTGAAAATCCCCCACTCTGGTTTGAGTCGCGGTCACGATCAAGGATCAAGGGGGCACGGCCCCCTTGAAATCCTCCATTCCCGATCGACCTCTATCCGGTCATTTCCGTGCCCGGATCTTCATCAGCGATTTAGTAGCCTTGACAATAGTTGCATAGGCAAGTAAATTTGCGCCATGTCGAGCGGCCCATTGCCGTGCGTCCCTCCCTTTCATGGCAAACATTTACGATCCCGATACTTTTCAGCCGCGTGAAGGCTTGGGCTATGTCCTGGCGCGTGCACGCAAGACCTACATCCTGGCGCTGGAACAGGAACTGGCACCCCACGACATCAACTCCTCGCAGTGGGCGGTGATCCTCAATCTCGCTGATGGCCACGCCGGCACGGCCGGGGAGCTGTGCAAGGTGATGCGCTACAACCCTGGCGCCATGACGCGCCTTCTCGACCGTCTCGAGGAAAAGGGCTTCATCCGGCGCACCCGTACCGAGGCCGACCGCCGCACCATCCAGCTGGAACTCACTCCGGCGGGCAAGGCCTTGCGGCCACGCATCGTCCAGGCGCTGGCGAATGTGCTCAACCGGCTGCTGGAAGGCTTTTCCCCCGATGAGATACGGCAGCTGCAGTCGCTGCTCGGACGCCTGGCGAGCAACGGCTGAACGATGAGATTTCATGCGCGCCTTTCCCTCCTGCTGATCTGCGGCCAGCTAGGGGCGTGCATCAGCCCCGAAGGCATTCATCCAAAATCTGCCCGTATCGATGCAGCGACACTGGAGGCGCAGCGCTCGCTGCAGCAACCCATGCTTGCCGCACTGTCACCGGCTGACTGGCCGGCGACCGACTGGTGGAAAGCACTGGGCGATGCGCAACTGGCCGCACTGATCGGCGAAGCGCTGGAAGGCAGTCCGGCCATCGCCGTGGCGCGTGCACGCATCGATGCGGCACGCGCCGGCGTGGACATCGCCAGCGCACAACTGAGCCCGACCAACCAGTTGTCGGCAGACATCACGCGCCAGCGGTTTTCTTCGCGCGGTCCGACATCGTCCAACCTGAGCGGACGCACCTTCACCAATCACCGCCTGGCGTTCGAGCTGGGCAGCGAACTTGACCTGTGGGGCGAGAAGCGCGCACAACTGGAGGCCGCGGTGGGACGCCTGCACGCCACCGAGGCCGAAGCACACGCCTCACGGCTCGCACTCTCCATCGCCATCGCCCGGGTATACGTGCAACTCGCCCATGACCATGCGCAGCGCGACACCGCGCGACTGATGCTCGCGCAACGCGAATCGCTGCTGGCGCTGGCGCGCGAACGCCATGGCAGCGGGCTGGATACGGCCATCGATGCGAAGCTGGCTGAAAGCGGCATCCCGGAAGCGCGCATCGGCATCCTGCAGTACGAACACGCCATCGATACCGGCAAACGGCAGATTGCTGCGCTGCTGGGCAAGGGCCCTGACCGTGGCCTGGCGATAGGCGCGCCGCAACTGGATGGGCTGGCCATGGCGGGACTCCCCGCCGTGCTGCCTTCGCAACTAATAGGGCGGCGCCCAGACGTGGTGGCCGGACGCTGGCGCATCGAGGCCGCGCAAGACGAAGCCGTGGCTGCCCGGGCCGCCTTCATGCCCAGCATCAATCTGGTCGCCCATATCGGCCTGCAAAGCCTGTCGCTGCCCGCCCTGCTGCGCTCCGGCAGCCACATTTTCGGGCTCGGACCGGCGGTTCGCCTGCCGCTGTATGGCGGTGCCACGCTCAAGGGCACCCTGGCCACACGCAACGCTGAGTTCGATCTCGCCGTGGAGGAATACAACCAGCTCGTGATCGATGCCCTGCGCGAGGTGCTCGATCAGGCATCCACGCTGCAGGCAGTGGAAAACATGCGCCGCGAAACCGAGCAGGGCCTGGCCAGCGCGCAACAGGCCTATCACTTGACGGTGGAGCGCTATCGCAGCGGCCTTTCCAACCGGCTGGTGGTGCTCAACGCGGAGACACAGCTGCTGGGATTCAGGACCCGGCTGGCCGAACTGCAGGCACGCCGACTGGATGCCTCCATCCAGCTGGTAAAGGCGCTGGGCGGAGGCTTCGGGGAAGAGGCATCGAACAGGACCTCCAACAGTACCTCGACCATGACAACAGGGACCGGCCATGAGCGCTGAGGAAAACAGGATTGCAGCATCGGCAACGCCCGCTGGATCGCGTCGCCGCAGGGCGGTGGGCGCGGTTGTCTTCGTGTTCGCTTGCGCCGTCGGCGCCTACTTCGCATGGTGGCACCTGTCAGGGCAGTACAGCGAATCCACCGACGATGCCTATGTCGGCGGTAATGTGGTGCAAATCACGCCGCAGGTAGCCGGCGCCGTGCTCAGCATCGCCGCCGACGATACGGAATTCGTCAAGGCGGGCCAGACGCTGGTGGAACTGGACAAGGCCGAGTCGCGCGTGGCGCTGGAAGGCGCAGAAGCCAACCTGGCGCAAACAGTGCGCAAGGTGCGCAATCTGATGGCCGTCACGGCCACTCTGGAAGCAGGCGTAACCCAGCGCCAGACCGAACTGGCCCGGGCCCGCGAAGACCTGGCACGTCGCGAGCGGATATCGGCCAACGGCGCCGTCTCGGCGGAGGAGATCCAGCATGCACGTGATGGTCATGCCTATGCCACGGCATCGCTGGATGCCGCGCAACAGGGACTGGCCGCGCACCGGACGCTGATCGAAGGCACCGGGACGGCCAGCCATCCCGATGTACTGGCTGCGGCTGCGAGGGTGCGCGACGCCTATCTCGCCTTTGCACGTACCTCGCTGCCGTCGCCGGTCTCCGGTTTCGTCGCCAAGCGCAATGTCCAGGTCGGCCAGCGGGTCGCCCCCGGTGCACCCCTCATGACCGTGGTGGCGCTGGAGCAGGTCTGGGTCGATGCCAACTTCAAGGAGCGCCAACTGGCCCACCTGCGCATCGGCCAGACAGCCACGGTGCGGGCAGACCTGTACGGCAGCGACATCGTGTTCAAGGGGAAGGTGGCAGGTTTCAGCGCCGGAACCGGTGGTGCCTTCGCGCTGCTGCCGCCCCAGAATGCCTCGGGCAACTGGATCAAGATCGTGCAACGCGTGCCGGTGCGCATCGCCCTGGACCCGCAGGAGATCGCCAGGCACCCGCTGCAGCTGGGCCTGTCCATGAGCGTTGAAGTGGACACGCGCAGTCGGGACGGCGAGCGCCTGCCGCGCGGCCACCGCGACCGCCCGGCTTACGAGACCGCCGCCTTCAATTCGGCCGAGGCCCTGGCCAATCAGCGCATTGCCGCCATCATTGCTGCGAATGGCGGAACAGCCGTCGCCAGCCCGGCGCTGGCCGCGGGCAAAGCGCGCCCGTGAGCACGGCCGCCGAGGCATCTTCCAGCCCGGTCAGCTACGTCTCCAACCCGGCGCTGCTCACCTGGCTGCTGGCGCTGATCAACTTCACCCAGGTGGTGGACAACACCATCTGCAACGTGTCGCTGCCGGCCATCACCGGAGATCTCGGCGCGGCACCCAGCCAGGGGGTCTGGGTGATCACCTCCTATACCGTGTCGCAGGCCATCACCGTGCCGCTCACCGGCTGGATTGCCGGACGTTTCGGCCAGGTGCGCGTCATGACATTCGCCGTGCTGATGTTCGGGCTGATGTCGCTGCTGAGCAGCTTTGCCTGGAGCATGCCCAGCCTGATCATCTTCCGCATCCTGCAGGGCTGTGCGGGTGGCCTGATGGTGCCGCTGTCGCAGGCGCTGATGCTGTCGCATAACCCACCGGAACGCCGTGGGGCGGCGCTGGCCCTGTGGTCCACCACCACGGTCGTCGGTCCGGTGATGGGGCCGATACTGGGCGGCTGGATCACCGACAACTTTGGCTGGACCTGGATCTTCTTCATCAATGTGCCCATCAGCTTTCTGGTGGCGCTGTCGGTCTGGCGCATGCTCAGGCACCACGAAAGCAAGGTCGCCAAACTGCCCCTGGACTGGGTCGGCCTGGTGCTGCTGGTGCTGTGGGTCGGTTGCCTGCAGGTGATGCTGGACACGGCCAACGAAGAGGGCTGGTTCGATTCCGGTTTCATTGTCGCCATGGCCACCATATCGCTGTTCGGCTTCTGCGTGTTCATCGCCTGGGAGCTCACCACCACCCATCCGGTGGTGGACCTGTCGATCTTTCGCAACCGCAACTTCCTGATTGCCGTGGTCGCCATGAGTCTGGCCATCTGCAACCATCGCGGCCCGCTCATCATCCTGCCGCTGTGGCTGCAGACCCAGGTCGGCTATACCGCGCAGTGGGCCGGCTTCGTGATGGCGCCGGCAGGCCTCATGGCGCTTTTGCTTGCCCCCTTCATCGGGCGCAGCCTGCGCTACATCGAGCCGCGCATCTTCTCCACACTGTCCTTCGGGCTGTTCGGCCTGTCCTACCTCTGGCGCACCCAGTTCACCGGGGATGCCGATTACTGGGATTACGCGCTGCCGCAGTTCATACAAGGCTTCGGCGTGGCCATGTTCTTCGTGCCGCTCATCACCATGAGCATGGGCAACATGCCGCGCGAGAAACTGGCCGCTGCGGCCGGGTTGCAGAATTTCGTGCGCATCGTCATGGGCAGTTTCGGCATTTCCGCCTACATCAACCTGTGGGGGCAGCGCCAGGCCACCCACCGCACCCAACTGGCCGAGCACATCAGCGCCACCTCGCCGCAGACCCAGGACTACATGCAGCGCCTGGCCGATGCCGGCTATTCACCCGGGCAAATCCTCACCCACCTGGACCAGTTGCTGACCCGCCAGTCCTACACCATGGCCACCAACGACATCTACTGGGTGGCGGTCGGCATAGCCGGATGCCTGATCGCCCTGATCTGGAGCGCCAAACCGCCGTTCAACCTCGGCGGGCCGAGAGCCAGATAGCAGCTCGGGGACACTGGCAGGCCAGCACCCGCAGGGTAGAATTCCTGCTGGTCTTGCGGCACCCGCCATCATCGGCGTGGTCCAAGCCATGCGACCCGCGGATGCCCGGCGCATACCGCCACCAGTCAACTTCCCGTCACCCTCCAGTCATCAGGCAGACCATCAGACCATGCGAGAACCCGCACACCAGACCATATTCCTGAAGGATTACACGCTTCCGGAATTCCTCATCTCCCGCGTCCATCTGAACGTCGAGTTCTTCGACGACTACTGCCTGGTGGGGGCGAAGCTGGAGGTGCAGCGCAATCCGGCCTGTGCCGGCAGCACAGCACCGCTGGTCCTCGACGGCGAGGACCTGGCGCTGGAATCCATTGCCATCGACGGACGCGAACTGGCAGCCGGGGAGTACGAACTGGGCGAGAGCCGCCTCAGCGTGGCGCAGGTGCCAAGCGAATTCACCCTGGAAACCCGGGTCAGGTTGCATCCCCGGCAGAACACCAAGCTGATGGGCCTGTATGCAGCCAGCGCCGGTTACTTCACCCAGTGCGAGGCGCAAGGATTTCGCCGCATCACCTGGTTCATCGACCGTCCCGATGTGATGTCCCGCTACAGCGTGACCCTGCATGCGGAGCGTGACAGCTGCCCGGTGCTGCTGTCGAACGGCAACCTGGTGGAGACGGGCAGCGAGGGCACGCGCCATTGGGCGCGCTGGGAGGACCCTTTCGCAAAACCCTGTTACCTGTTCGCCATGGTGGCGGGGCGACTCGACCTGCTCGAGGATCGCTTCATCACTTGCTCAGGGCGCACCGTCAAACTGGCCATCTATGTGGACCCGGGCAAGCTCGACCAGTGCGCCTTTGCCATGGATTCGCTCAAGCGCTGCATGAAATGGGACGAGGACGTCTTCGGCCTGGAGCTGGACCTCGACCAGTACATGATCGTCGCCGTGGGCGACTTCAACATGGGCGCCATGGAGAACAAGGGGCTCAACATCTTCAACACCAAGTACGTGCTCGCCCGCCCGGACACGGCCACCGACATGGACTTCATGATGCTCGACCGGGTGGTGGCGCACGAGTACTTTCACAACTGGACCGGCAACCGCGTGACCTGCCGCGACTGGTTCCAGTTGTCGCTCAAAGAAGGCCTGACAGTATTTCGCGACCAGGAATATGGCGCCGACAGGTATTCACGCGCCGTGCAACGCATCCAGGAAGTGCGCTCCCTGCGCGGCGCGCAGTTTCCCGAGGATGCCGGCCCCATGGCCCACCCGGTGCGCCCGCAGTCCTACCAGGAGATCAGCAACTTCTACACTGCCACCGTCTATGACAAGGGCGCCGAAGTGGTGCGCATGATCCACACCCTGATCGGGGCGGAACGCTTCCGCAAGGGCATGGATCTGTACTTCCAGCGCCACGACGGCCAGGCGGTCACCTGCGATGATTTCGTCCAGGCCATGGCCGACGCATCCGGCGCCGACCTGACCCAGTTCCGGCGCTGGTATGACCAGGCCGGGACCCCGGAGGTGGCAGTCACCGACGAATACGACGCAGCATCACATCGCTATACGCTGACGTTCCGACAATCGTGTGCGCCGACACCCGGTCAGGATAACAAGCTGCCCTTTCACATTCCGCTGGCCCTGGGATTGCTGGATGCCAAGGGCAAGGACATCCCGCTGCGCCTGGAACAGGAGTCTGCCGCGGGGACGGGCGAGCGGCTGCTGGACCTGCGTGAGGAAAACGAGCGCTTCGTGTTTGCCGACGTGCCGGAGAAGCCGGTGCCTTCGCTGCTGCGCGGGTTCTCTTCCCCCGTCACTCTGCGATACGACTATGCCGAAGACGAACTCACCCGGTTGATGGCACATGACAGTGACCCATTCAACCGCTGGGAGGCCGGACAACGCCTGGCCGGCAGACTCATCCTGAGATCGGCAGCCGACCTGCAGAACGGACAGCCGACCGGTGCATCCAGCGGATTCATCCAAGCCTGCGGCACCATTCTGGCCCATTCGGCGGCCGACCCGGCCTTCGCCGCCGAAGCCCTGTCACTGCCCTCGGAAACCTATCTGGCCGAGCAGATGAAACTGGTCATCCCCGACGCGCTGCACGCGGCGCGCACCGGATTGCGGCGCGAGATCGCCACGCAATTGCGACTCGCCCTGCTGGTCGCCTACGACTGCTGCAAGGTGCGCGGCCCTTACTCCCCGGACGCCGCCTCGGCCGGCAAACGCACGCTGCGCAACCTGGCGCTGGGTTATCTCATGGAGCTGGGTGAAGCCGATGCGCGCAAGCTGTGCATGCAGCAATTCGAATCGGCCGACAACATGACCGACTCTATCGCGGCACTGGCTGCCCTGGCCAATCTGGACTGCCCCGAGCGGCTCGACGCGCTGGAACGCTTCTACAACCGCTGGAAGGACGAGGCGCTGGTGGTCGACAAATGGCTGTCGGTGCAGGCCACCTCGCGCCTGCCGGGCACGCTGGAGGAAGTCAGGCGGCTGACGGCGCATCCGGCCTTCGACGTGCGCAATCCCAACAAGGTGTATGCGTTGATTCGCGGCTTCTGTGCCAATCACCTGCATTTCCATGCGGCCGACGGTTCCGGCTACGCCTTTGCTTCAGACAAGGTACTGGAACTGGATGCGCTCAATCCGCAGGTGGCCGCGCGCGTGGCCCGCAGTTTCGACCGCTGGAAACGTTTCGATGCTGGCCGCCAGACGCATGCCCACAGCGCGCTGGAGCGCATCCTGAACGCCCAGGGCCTGTCGCGCGACGTGTCCGAAATCGTGACCCGCGCGCTGGGAGAGGACAGGGCCTCATCCGAACCGGCCGCTGCTGCCGGTTGAGACCATGCGCAAGATCGATACAGTGGTCTTCGACCTGGGCAAGGTTCTGCTCGACTGGGATCCACGCTACTACTACGCCCGGCACTTCGGCGAGGACAGTGAGGCACTGGAATTCTTCGTCAACGAAGTGGTGCCCAGCCGCTGGATCGTCGAGATGGATACCGGCAAGCCGGCGGCCCGGGCCATCAGCGAACGACAGTTGCTCCATCCCCGTTACGCGGAACTCATTGCGCACTGGTCTGCCGGCTGGCCGCACATGCTGCGCGGCGAGATAGCGGGCACGGCGGCCATCATCCGGCAGCTGAAGACGCAGGGCGTGAGCTTGTTCGCCCTCACCAACTTCTCGACCGAAACCTTTCCCATTGCGCGGGAACGCTGTCCCACCCTGACTCTGTTCGAGGACATCGTGGTGTCGGGCGAGATCGGCATGATCAAGCCGGACCCGCAGATTTTCAGGTACACCGTGCAACATTGCGGACTGCACCCGCAGACCACCCTGTTCGTCGACGACCTGACCGCCAATGTCAGCGCCGCGCAGGCCGAAGGCTGGCACGCGGTGCTGTTCCGCTCACCCGAATTGCTGCGCGGCGACCTGCAGTCACTGGGATTGATGCCCGCAGCCGATGCCAGCCTGCACACTCAAGGATGAATGACATGAATGCCAGCGATGAAATCGTGCTGTTCCACAATCCCCGCTGCAGCAAGAGCCGCGCTGCGCTGGAACTGCTCAGGGGTCGCGGGGTGGAGCCCAGGATCGTGGAGTATCTGAAGACGCCACCAACACCGGAGGAACTTGGCGCCGTGCTGCAGAAACTGCAGCTCCCGGCGCAGGACATCGTGCGCAAGAGCGAGGACATCTACAAGTCGGACTACAGCGGTCGCACCCTCGGTCCGACCGAATGGCTGGCGGCGCTGCATCAACATCCCATCCTGATGGAG
>CAIPGJ010000740.1 GCA_903864555.1 uncultured Pseudomonadota bacterium
GCAAAACTTTCGTGGCGGAGTGATTGAGCGCCTGAAACTCGATTATGAATCGGTACGCGGCAGCATGCCGGGATTGATCTACTGCGCCATCTGCGGCTTTGGTGAAACCGGACCACTGGCGACGGCCGGCTGTGCCGATCCCATCATGCAGGCTTTTTCCGGTTTTGCCCGCTCCAATGGCACTCCTGATGGTTCCCTGGAGGCATTGCGATTCACCGGCTTCATTGATCTGGCCACCGCGTCGGTCGCGACAGAAGGTATCCTTGCCGCGCTGATCGAGCGGGAGGTTTCCGGCATGGGCCAAAAGGTGGAGGTGTCCATGCTGGAGGCAGCATTGGAGTTCCAGCACACGCGTTACGCCGAACTGTTGGGCGCAGGCCTCGTGCCTTCCCCACAGGGCAGCGAAAACCCTGCCTTCGCCCCGGATGCGGCTTATCCCACGCTCGACCGGGAGATCTTCATCTCGGTCAATACCGAAGCGCAATGGCGCGGATTCTGCGCTGCCCTGGGCCAGGCCGAACTTGCCGATGACAGCCGGTTCAGCAGCAACCGGCTGCGTGTCGCCAATCGGGATGTCCTCAATGCAATGATCCGGCCGTTACTGGCAAAGCGCCCGGTGATCTGGTGGCAGCGGGTGATGCAGCGCCATGGTGTGCCGGCCATGCTGGCCCATCACTTCGAGACCTATCGCCACCACGCCCAGGTACTGGCCAACGACATGATTGCCCGCTTCGATACGCCTGAGTGGGGCGAGTTCTCAGTTGGCGGGTTGCCGTGGCATTTCAGTAAGACGCCTTGTCAGATCACCGCCGCCCCGAAGTCGGGGGAGCAAACCGAAGCGGTGCTGTCAGAATTGCATGCGACCCGCCGGGGGAATGCGGCATGACCGCTGGCATCAGGGTTATCGAGCTGGCGGACGGAATAGCCGGGCCGCTGGCAGGGGGGCGCTTGGCTGAACTGGGTGCGAGCGTGGTGAAAGTGGAACCGCCGGAGGGCGACTGGTTGCGTGGTGCCGCACCGGCCATGCCCGACAGCGAGGATAGCGCGGCCTTTTACCATCTCAATCGCGGCAAGCGCTCGTTGGCCATGGGTGAGCGACCGCTCACCGGCGCCAGCCTGTTGCTGAAACTGATGGAACAGGCCGATGTCCTGATCACCGACCGCGGTGATGCACAGTTGCGCGAAATGGGATTGGCCGATCTCTCAGAGGATGATTGTCCGCGCTTCCCACGTCTGATCCGTGTGCACATTACGCCCTTCGGACGACGCGGCCCCATCAGCCATTACCAGGGTTCGGAGCTGACGGCGCAGGCGATGGCTGGCTACACACGCTACCTTGGCCGGCATGGCGAGCCATCCTGCCGACTGGGTGCCGATGTCGCCTCCACCGGGACCGGCACGTTTGCTGTGCAGGCTGTACTCGCCGGCCTGTTTGCCCGGCGGCGTTCAGGCCAGGGCCAGCGTATTGATTTGTCGCTGCTCAACTCCCTGCTGTCCCTGAAGAGCATCCACATCGCTGCCCAAGGTGATCCTGATGTGTTCGCCGGGCCAAGGGTGGGAGGAGCCAACTATCCGCCCGAGCGTGGCTGGAAGACAGGCGATGAGCCATTGTTCTTTTCCTTTGGCGGATCGGTGGGTGCGGAGGGGCGTCCCGGGTGGGTCGAGTTCATCAAGGAAATCGGCGCCACCCACTTGCTCGAAGACAAGCGCTTCGACCACAAGGGACGCAATTCCACCGGCCATGGCACCGACGTGAACCCGCTTCGGCCGATATACGAGGAGGCCTTCGCGAAGTTCAGTGGAGACTACCTAGTGGATGTCATTCGCAAGCATGCTGGCAATGCTGCGCGCTACATGCGTGCCGACGAGACCATGGCCCATCCTCAGACAGCGGCTTTGGGCATCCTCCGAGACGTGCGGGCATCCTCAGGCAAGATGCATCGGGTACGTGCCTTTCCGGTTCGCTTCTCACGGACCAAGACCTCGATATATGAGCATGCGCCGTCACTCGGGCAGCACACGGAGGCGATTGCACTGGAAGCAGGAATTGGTTCTGCAGAGCTGCAGCGTATGCGAACGGCGGGCGGGTTGCGCTAGGGAAATACTGATCAAGGGGCACAGCCCCCTTGAGTATCCCCCGCTTCAGAGGGAAGTTTTTAGGGTCTGTTGACATTCAGCACGCGAGTGCACCTGAGCTAATGTGACTTCAGGGCTAGGCGCGAGGAGCGCCGCAGGCCGGGTGCCTGCAAGCGGACGAGCAACGACGCCATTGGGTCAGTACCCCGACCTGCAGGGTTGCGCCTTGAAGCGGCGTCTGCGGTGTTGCTCTTCCCTAATGTTGTCTCTTTTCAGCGTGATGACTGCAGCAGCCGCCCGAAGAAGGTTTCGGCCCGTTGCCTGGCATCCTCCGTTGCCAGCCGGTTGGCCTCGACCGACTGGCGTGCCTTGCCCGGATCATCGAAGGCGTGCTGCGCCCCCTCGTACCAGACAAACTCGAATGTGCCGGACTGTTCGCCTGCCGGCATGGCCCGGCGCACTTCATCGGCCAGCCGCCGGCAGGTGAC
>CAIPGJ010000741.1 GCA_903864555.1 uncultured Pseudomonadota bacterium
CGCAACCGGCCACCCAGACGCGGAACACGTAGTCCTCCGGCTTGTCTGCCAGCAGCGATGGCAGGATGGTCTGCTTGAGCGCGACAAAGGCCTCGGGGTCGCGGAAAAAGCTGGTGACATTGATCAGCAGTTCCCGAAACAACAGTGGCGCCTCGACGGGGTTTTCCCTCAGAAAGCGCGCATAGGTCGTTTCGTCCTCGATGTTGTGCAACGCCATGCGGCGTTCGATGCGACGACCAATCGTGCTCTTCTTGTAATGCGAGAAGTCATGCCCGGTGCTGGCTCGCAGCTGCAACAGAACTTTGCTGATGCCGCTGTGCTTCTTCACCGACTCGATGGGTTCCACATGCGCCCTGTAAGCACTCTGTCGGACCACTTCCAACAGCATGGCCGGCATGGCTTTCACCGCCAGGATGTGGGTGGCGTAGCCGGCGTTGATGGCGCTGCTCGGCATGCCGTCATACTTGGCGGTGGACGGTTCCTGCACCATGCAGATGCCGCCGCTGCCGAGAATGGCGCGCAGACCCAGGGTGCCGTCGGTGGCCGTGCCGGAGAGGACGATGCCGATGGCGCGTTCGGCCTGATCTTCGGCCAATGACCGCAGAAAGGCATCGATCGGCATGCGCTGGCCACGCGCCATTTCCGGCATCGAGAGTTGCAGCACGCCATTGAGGATCGCCATCTCGCGGTTGGGCGGAATGACGTAGACATGGTTGGCTTCGACCGTGGTCTGGTCGTGTGCTTCGACCACCGGCATGGCGGTGCAGCGTTGCAGGATTTCGGTGAGCAGGCTGACATGGCCGGGATCAAGATGCGGTATCAGCACGAAGGCGACGCCAGTGTCCCCGGGGCAGGCGCGAAAGAAGGCTTCGAAGGCTTCCAGTCCGCCGGCGGAAGCGCCGATGCCGACGATGGGGAGGGTGGCCGCAGGCGTGGCAATGGCCGCCGCTGCCGGGACGTCCGCCATGGCGGGGGGCGAGGGGCGGGGGCTTGCCGGCGCCTTGCGGCGGGCTATTGTCGCGACTTTTTTGGCAGGCATGAAAACCTCTTGGTGTTAGCTGGGCATCTGATCTGTCTGGCATAGTAAGCCGATCAGTGGCTTGGCGGCAGATTTTCTCAGGCGCCGTTGACCCGTAGCGGTTGGCGCTGCTGCCGCCAGCAGCAGGCTCCCACGTGTGCCGGTCGTCGGAAAATCGGTTCAGCCAACCTTGTTGTTTCTACGCTGTGCCTGCACTTGGTGCTCCACCGCATCGCAAAGTGCACCAACCGTGCCAGGTTTGAATACAAGTTCGCACACCCCGGCAGCAGGTGCCTGAGCGCGCATTTCATCGGTGATGTAGCCCGAAACCATGACGATAGGCAAATCTGCACGGATCTGTCGCAACGCGCGCGCCACCTCCAGGCCTGACATGCCCGGCATATTGTAGTCAGTCACCGCAAGACTGAATTGGCCCGGGGCGGCCCGCACTGCCGCCAGCGCGTCTTCTTGGGTGGTAAAACCGCTCACGCGAAAGCCTTTGCGCTCAAGCAGCCGCTTCATCAAG
>CAIPGJ010000742.1 GCA_903864555.1 uncultured Pseudomonadota bacterium
CCGGTGAAAGGATGCAAACCAACAAACAACCGTAAATCCACAAAAAACAGCACCATGAAAATCCTCATCACATCCATCGTTGCCGTGGCCTTGACCATGCAGGCAAACGCCACCATCTTCCAACTCGACATTCAGGGCAGGGCCGGCTTTGGCTTGCTCCCCGGAAACGAACCGGGCTCCATCACCGGTGGAACTGGGGGAGAAATTGGCGACGGCATTACCTACGACGACATCACCAATATCCTCAACCTGACCAATGTCGGCTGGGGCAGCTCCCAAGGTTTCACCGACCTGAGCAGCCTGGCCAACAACTTCCACATCCACGGACCGACGACCAATGCCAACGGTAACGGCTTTATCCAGACGGCAGGAGTTCTTTTCAACTTGGGCGTAACCTCGACGGCCGTCACCGGTGGGACTTTCAACAGCCCGCTCGTCGATCTGGACACCATCTTTGGCGCCAACGCGGAAACAAGGGAGGCCGAACTTCTGGACGGCAGGTGGTACATTAACATCCACACAGTGAACAACGGCGGCGGCGAGATGCGTGGGTTTCTGACGGTCCCCGAGCCTACCTCCATCGGGCTTCTGGGTCTCGGCACCTGCGTGCTGGGTCTGATCCGCCGCCGGAAATAGTTCAAACCGGCGCTGGCCGCCGCTTTCAATCCCCGCTCATGAGTTTGGTCCAATCCCGAACTCAATAGTGCCATTCGAGACAAGTCCTGTATAGTACTTGACATCTTCCGATTGCCGGGGAAATATTCCTGCCGTGAGCGGTGCAGCCCGTGTCCAAGTTCCGGTTGAGAGGTCCTTGTCCGGGGCGTCAGGACTGGCTTCGGCTATTCAATCCTGCCTGCAGGAGCGCCAACCTCCTTGGGCGCACCGTCTCACCTCCCCTTTTTGCCAACGGCGGGCTACAACCTCTGGCCGTTCCTTGGACTGCGCGAAACATTTCAATCAATCGGGCTCCGCACGCCCAATCCCGGTTTGTTGAGCACATGGGTGTAGATCATGGTGGTCGAAACATCCTTGTGGCCCAGCAACTCCTGCACGGTTCGGATGTCGTAACCCGCCTCCAGCAGGTGCGTGGCAAAGCTGTGCCGGGACGCATGGCAACTCGCAGGCTTACCAATCTTCGCAATACGCACGGCCTTCTGCACCGCCGTTTGCAATGACTTCTCGTGAGCGTGATGCCGCTTGCTCGCGCTCCGAACGCGGATCGGTGGTGCGTTGCGCCGCTGGAAACACCTATTGCCAGATCCACTCCCCGTGCGCGTTCTGATCCTTCCGCTCCAGCGCGTGCGGCAGGTGGACGGTGCCGAACCCCTCCGCCAAATCTTCCTCATGCAGCGCCTTGACCTTGTTCAGGCGGAGCGCCATGGGCTCCTTCAAAGCCTCCGACAGCATCGTCACCCGGTCCTTACCTCCTTTGCCATCGCGGATGGTGATCTGCCCATAGCCGAAATCTACGTCCTTGACCCGCAGACGCACGCACTCCATCAGCCGCAGTCCGCTGCCGTAGAGCAGGTTCGCCACCAGCCGGTAGATTCCCAAAAGTTGACCGATGACCGCCTGCGCCTCCGCCTTGCTCAACACCACGGGCAGCTTCGCGGGTCGCTTCGCCCGCTCCACGTTGTCGAGGAAGCCCAACTTCCGCTGCAGAAACTGCTCGTAGAGAAAAAGCAGGGCGCTCAGCGCCTGGTTCTGCGTGCTCGCCGCGACATGGTGATCCGCCGCCAGGTGCGTCAGGAACGCGCCGACCTCGACCTCGCCCATCTCGTTGGGGTGGCGCTTGCCGTGAAAAACCATGAACTGCCTGATCCAGTCCAGATCCGTTTGTTCGGTCCGGATGCTGTAATGCCGCATCCGCAGCGCCCGGCGCACTTCCTCCAAAAATTCGGGCTTGCTGGGGCTGGCGCGCTCTGAAATGTTCAAGGCATGAAG
>CAIPGJ010000743.1 GCA_903864555.1 uncultured Pseudomonadota bacterium
CCCAGGTGAAGGCGACGGTGTAGAAAAAGAAGAACAACACGATGCCGATATCCGCCAGCAGGGCCTCGATCAGCGACACCTCCAGCCACAGCGCCATGACGGGAATGAGGATCAGGGCCAGCCCTCCCTCGAAAGCCACGCCATGCACCACGCGACGCCACAGCGTGCGTCCCTTCACCACCTGCGCCGCTTCCCAGCGCTCGTAAAGCAGGTTGAAGACATAGTTCCAGGCCAGCGCAATACCGGACATGAAAACCGAGAGGGCGAAGGCCGACAAGGGCGGATGCGCAAACAGCCAGGTGAGTATCGGCGTGACGATGACGACGGCGATGGTCTCGTAGAGCACGGCCTGCACGATGCGTCGGGTACGGGGTTGCATCATGACAGGCCAAGCAAGCGGCTGCGCACACGGCACAAAGCCGGCCTCATCGACCGCAGCCCCTGCTGCGGGCGCAGGCCAGCTCGCGGGACTGTCACCATGCTTGCACCAGCGATGTTGCCTGAGCCCAAGCGTCAGGCGCCTTCGCCGCTGCGAAAGGCCGCCGCATCGGGGCTGCCGGCAGACTGGCGTGGTCCCAAGGTGAATTCGGCCACAAGAGGCTGTGCAATCAGCCAGGCTTCGACCCTGGCCCGGTCCCGCTCGGCAAGGTCGTGCCCGTCGGCCCGCGTCACCAGTCCGGCAATCTCGGGGGAGTATGGTGATGACGTGCCGTCATGTATCAAACCACCATCCAGATAGAGCCCGGCCGGCACCAGCAATTCATCCTCGAGGACTTGCAGCAGCGCCTGGGCACGCCCGGGTTTCAGTCCATATGCCAGGCTGGCCCGCAGCCCGCAAACCAGTTCTTCGTCGTTCATGCTGTCCTGTGGTGAAAGCGGCGCGGGTGGGTGACCCGAATGCAGGCACATGAAGATTGCCTGCAGTGAATCAGTCCAAGTGAGGGGAAGTATATCGGGTGGACGGACGACTTCCGGGCTCATGGGCTCATGCGCGGCGGACTGGTGCACCAGCCGGCCCCTCACCAGCCTTTGCGGTGATTCACTGGTCTTTTCGGACTAGCCCTGCTGCTGCGCCACCATGACCGGTCTCTATGCTGGCTGGTCACAGCCCCGGCATGCCTCCGCACTCCGCGGATCGGCAGCCCCGGGAGAGCATGGCTTGGACGCTCTGGCATTGGCCTTCGAGGCCGGAACCCGCAACAGTAACTTTTCCGTCACCGCCTTGCACATCGACCCCGCGGCCGAATGCTCGCGGACTGAGCAATTCATCCGCAGCACGGATCAAAGTCCCTGCATTAGGAGGACGGATACCAGGGCGGCGTCGGCCGGCCCCGGAAACCGAAGCTGTATTATGATCAGATACAGATGATCAGCCTTTTCTTTATGACATCAGAACAATGAATGTCATCATTCAACGAGGATGAACTTCGCCCCGCTTTGCTGGCACACCTCGCGCACTTCTTCATACAGGGCGCGGGTGAGCGGAATGCCGGACTGCCTGCGCTCGGCATAGGCGGCGTACTCCGCGTCCCCCGCCACCTGCACTGGCCTTCCCGGATCCGCAGGCGGTGTTGCACGCAGGCGGTCCATCACCACATCCATCTCTTCCCTGAACGCTTCGCCACCGCCGAACATGACCGGATCGATGGCGATGAAGAAGTGGCCCACGGTTTCCTTGGTCTTCATGCGCTGGTCCGGATCAGTGAGGTCGCGATCGGCAGACCGCTGGCCATTCAGGGTGGAACACAGTATTTCCACCATCATGGCCAGACCATAACCCTTGTGGCTGCCCAACTCTCGGGTGCCGCCGAGCGGCGTCAGGCGGCGGCGGCCACTGGGTGCCTTGGCCGCATCGGTGAGGGGTTGGCCGTCCTTGTCCAGCGCCCAACCGGCGGGCATGGGCGTGCCCTTCCTCTTGGCAATGGACACCTTGCCGCTGGCCACCGTGGTCGTGGCCATGTCCAGCGAGAAGGCCTTGTTGCGCTTCGCCGGTGCGGCAAAGGCGATGGGGTTGGTGCCCAGCCAGGGATCGCGCCCGAAGGTGGGCACCATGATGGGCGTGGTGACGCTGGTGAAGGCCATGCCAAGCAGGCCGGCATCGGAAGCCATCATGCTGTAGTAGCCGGCGGCGCCGTAGTGGTTGGAATTGCGCACGCCCACGGCTGCGATGCCGATGGCTTTCGCCTTGCTGATGGCCAGTTTCATGGCCATGACGGCAGGCGGATGCCCCATGCTGCGCCCGGCATCGATGAGCGCCGTGGCCGGCGTTTCACGCACGATGCGGATGTCCGGCCGGGGATTGAGGCGGCCGCTGTCCTTCTTCTCCTGATAACCCGGCAGCATGCCGATGCCGTGGGAGTCGATGCCGCGAAGGTCCGTCTCCACCATCACGTCCACGGTGGTGTCGATGTGCGCCTTTGACATGCCCCAGGCCTCGTAGACAGCGGCTATCTGCCTGCGCAGCAGAGCCTCACCGACATTGATCATCTCAGCCATGATTCACTCCTCCTTGGTCATGTGGCGATGTGGTGCAGCCTTGTCCATCCAGGGAGGCAGGCCGCATCCTCGAGGAACGCCGATGGGGCATTCCGGTGAAACCCGGGTCAGGCTGCGGTCCAGCCCCCGTCCATGGACAGCGCTGCGCCAGTGATGGATCTGCCCGCGTCGGAACACAGGTGGACCACCATGGCGGCGACCTCCCCTATCTCGACGAAACGGCCGGTGGGCTGGGGCTTGAGGATCACCTCGCTGATCACGCGCTCTCGTGGAATGCCGTGGACTCGCGCCTGATCGTCCACCTGCTTGTCCACCAGCGGCGTGAGCACATAGCCCGGGCAGATGGCATTGCAGGTGATTCCCTCTTTCGCAGTCTCCAGTGCCAGGCTCTTGGTGAAACCCAGCACGCCATGCTTGGCCGCCACATAGGCAGATTTGAAGGGCGAGGCGACCAGGCCATGCGCCGAGGCGATGTTGACGATGCGCCCACCTCCCTTGTCAGCCCGGGCGCGCATCAGCGGCAAGGCCGCCTTGCTGCAATGGAACACCGAGGACAGGTTGATGGCGATGATGCGATCCCACTGCTCTTCCGGGAACTCATGCACCGGTGATACATGCTGAATCCCGGCATTGTTGACGAGGATGTCCAGGCCGCCCCACTCGGTCGCAGCCATAGCCATCATGTCGCGGATCTCCGCAGGTCTGGTCATGTCGGCGGCGCTGTAGAGCACCTCCACACCAAACTCGCTGGCCAGGCCGCTGCGGATGCGGCCGATCTCGGCGCCATCGCCGAAGCCGTTGAGCAATATGTTGCAGCCCTCCCTGGCCAGCGCCTGCGCAATGCCCAGGCCTATGCCACTGGTGGATCCGGTGATGACGGCGACGCGGTTGCCCATGCAGGCAGCTCCTATTGAGGGGGGGACGGGGTAGCCGGGGCGGCGGCGGGTGTGGCAGAGGCAGCCCCAGTCGCTGACCGTGCCGTTGTCTGAGGGGTCGCGGAAGCTGCCGGCGCTTTGGCTGCGGATTTCGCCACTGGCTTGGCAGGGCGCGATGGTGCTGTCTGCACCGGTACCGCAGGCGGTGCGCTGCTGCCTGGCTGGACAATCTGGAAGAAGACTTCGTCCTGGCGGATCATGCCCAGTTCGTAGC
>CAIPGJ010000744.1 GCA_903864555.1 uncultured Pseudomonadota bacterium
CTACTCCACCTTCGCCCCGGAGGCCTTGATGGCCTCTGCAAAGATCGCCACCTGGGACTTGATGTAGGCCCGGAAGGCCTCCGGCGTGCTGGTTTCCACATCGGTGCCCTGCTGCTCGAACTGCTTTTTCGCCTCGGTGGTGTTGAGCACGCGCAGGATGGTGCCGTGCAGCTTCTGCACGATGGGGGCGGGGGTGCCGGTGACGGTGGCCAGGCCCTGCCACAGCGTCATTTCGTAGCCGGGCAGGGATTCCGCCACGCTGGGCAGGTCGGGCAGGTCGGGGGAGCGTTTGCTCGCGGTGATGGCGAGGGCGCGCGCCTTGCCGGCCTTGATCAGCGGTTGCACCGAGGGCAGGCCGAGGAAGTAGACCTGCACGCTGCCATTGATGAAGGGCGCGAGGCCTTCGGCGGTGCCCTTGAAGGGGACGTGCACGATGTCGACGCCGGCCTTCGAGTTGAACAGCGCTGCGGCCAGGTGCGTGCCTGTGCCGTTGCCGGAGGACGCATAGTTGAGTGCGCCCGGCTTGGCCTTCGCCAGATCCACCAGTTCCTTCACCGAGCGTGCCGGGACGTTCTGGTTGACCGTGAGCAGGTAGTAGCCGGTGGCAATCTGGCTGATGGGCTGAAAGTCCTCGAGCAGGCGGTAATTGAGCTTGCTGTACAGGCTTTCGGAGATGGCCTGGGCCTGCGTCAGCATCACTAGCGTGTAGCCATCCGGCCGGGCCTTGGCTGCGGTCTGCATGCCCAGCGTGCCGCCGGCCCCGGACATGTTTTCTACAACAATGGACTGCTTGAGGTCCTTGGCCAGCCAGTCGGCCACCATGCGTCCCAGCAGCCCGCTGCTGGAGGAGGGGCTGACACCCTGGATCATGCGGATGGGCTTGTTGGGGTAGTCCGCTGCGGACTGGGCCAGTGCGTTCGGGGCGGCCGGTGCGGCTGCGATCAGGCCGGCCAGCGTGATGGCCAGGATGCGGGGTGATGGCATGGGGTTCCTCCGTCCGGTGCGATGAAGCGCTGCTGCATGGCCTGTCATGGGGGGGCGTCGCCTTCTGCGCGGCGACTGCAGACAGTTTAATCGCTTGCGCCCGGCCATCGGGCCGGCCTGCCCGCTGTCAGGTAGCATGCTGCGATGCTCGTTCCAAGCTGCAGCCGCCCGCTGGCGGTCATCCTCGCCCTGCTGGCCCTGATGCTTCAGGCCTGCTCCAGCGTGCCGCAGGATATCCGCGGCACCACGCTGCCGCGCGAGTGGCTGGCCTCGCCCAACTTCGAGCACCGCCGTCCCAACTACGTCATCCTGCACCACACCAGCAACGACAACCCGGAGCGGGCGCTCGCCACGCTCACCACGCCCGAGCGGGCCGTCAGCGCGCACTACCTGATCACGCGCGAGGGCGCGCTGGTGCAACTGGTGGACGAGCGCATGCGTGCCTGGCATGCGGGCGAGTCGTCCTGGGGCGGGCAGACGGACATGAACTCCGCCTCCATCGGCATCGAGCTGGACAACAGCGGTGCCGAGCCCTTCACGGAGCCGCAGATCGTCAGCTTGCTGGCGCTGCTGGCTGACCTGCGCGAGCGTTACCGCATCCCCGCGGCCAATGTCATCGGCCACAGCGATGTCGCGCCGCGCCGCAAGACCGACCCCAGCCACTTCTTTCCGTGGCAGCGCCTGGCCGGGCAGGGCTTTGGCCTGTGGTGCGCGGCGCCGGACGAGGCGGCACCGCCGCATGCCCCATCGGCGCTGCTGCTGCGGGCCATCGGCTACAACACCAGCGACCTGCCGGCCGCCGTGCTGGCCTTTCGCCGTCATTACTTCGCCAACCCGTCGCTCATCGCGACCGATTCCGAGCTGGATGCCGACGAGCGGGCGATGGCCTGGTGTCTGGTGAGGCGGGCGTATTGATGGACTGTCGGCGAGTTTCATCAAGGTTCCACTGACCTGTCCAGGCAAACCGCGAGCCGGACGGGCGCCGATGAGCCTTGACTAGCGGGGTGTCCCCTGCCTGCCATCGGTGATAGGCTGTATTCAGGCATTCGCACCGCAATGCCCTCACGTTGCAAGAGTGGAGGAAACCATGACCGAACAATCCCAATCCCCGGCTCCCGGGACTGTGGACCTCGATGAGGTCGCCAAACTGGTGGCTGCCCTGGAGCAGGATCTGGCCAAGGTCAAGGCCGGCTCACGCGACCTGCAGACCCTGCGCGACGAAGTGCGCGCCCTGGGCGAAGCACTCGACACCAAAGACACACCCGCCGATCACTCGCAGATCGGCGACAGCCTGAAGAACATCCACAGCATGATCGATAACGCCGTCGATGTCGTCATTGAGGACACGCTGAAGGCGGCAGACTATGCGGGGCGGATCGGGCGGATGCTGGGCTTGTAGGCAGGCAGGAGCCCTGCGCCGGTGGTGAACAGGCTGAGCCGCCATTGCCAGCGTGGCGAGTAATCAACGGCAACTGATCCGGGACAGCGACTTTCGGTTCCGCAAGCAAAGAGGTCGCTGATCACAATAAGTGGACAGAGTTAATAAAGGTGCTGGCTGGCACTCAAAAATGATAGTAATAACAAGTCGGGAAAGCCTGGCAGCCGCACCACCCGCAAGGATCCTCAAGGAGGCGACATGAGAAAGACAAGCATGGCAGCACTGGCGGGCACAGCCTGCCTGGCCAGCCTGGCCCTGGCGCCGCTGGCCGCACAGGCGCAGTCGGGCTTTCCCTCGAAGGCGCTGACGATGATTGTGCCGCTGGCCGCCGGCGGGCCTATCGACCAGGAGGCGCGCCTGTATGCGAAGAAGCTCGCCGACAACACCCGCTGGCAGGTGCTGGTGGACAACAAGCCGGGCGGGGGCGGCACCATCGCCATGCGCATGGTGGCGCAGGCCCCGGCCGATGGCCATACGCTGTTTGTCAGCTCCACCGGCTACGCCATCATTCCGGTGTTCTATACCGACCTGCCCTTCAATCCGCTCACCGACCTCGCACCAGTGACGCTGCTCAGTTCGCGCAGCAACATGCTGGTGGTGACCGCGTCTTTCCCCGGCAAGACGGTGGCTGACTATGTCGCCTTCGCCAAGTCCAAGCCGGGTGCGATCAACTTCGGCACCACCGGTTCGGGCAGCGCGGTACACATGCCGGCGGCCTGGCTGCACCAGATCACCGGCACCACGGCCACCTTCATCCACTACAAGGGCACCGGCCCCTTGATGCCGGACCTGGTGGCCGGCCGCATCCATGCCACCAATGCCTTTCCGGTGATCGCCATGCCCTTCGTGAAAGACGGCAAGCTGCGCGCCATCGGCGTCACCGGCAAGCAGCGGGTGAGAAAGCTCCCGGACATCCC
>CAIPGJ010000745.1 GCA_903864555.1 uncultured Pseudomonadota bacterium
GGGCAATGCAGCGGGAGCGCCTTCGAACAGAGGCCGCACAGGCAAAAAATGGCATGCCCTCGCTGGTTCGACAAAGGAGCAGTTCATGGTGAAGGCATCCCCGCAGCCGCTCGATCAGGCTGTTCGTCTCGCAAGTTCCGATGATTGCGGCGCCGTGCCGCCCGCTGGTTGGCTGTCTGCTGGGCGCGCAGCCATGCTGCTGTCCGGTGCCTTGCCGGCGTTTCTCGCTGCGGTCCTGTCGGGCGCACCCCTGCAGGCCGAAGCCCAGCAGTTTCCCTCGCGGCCGGTGCGTGTGCTGGTGCCCAATGCCGCGGGCTCGCCCTCGGACATCATCTATCGCCTGGTGGGTGTGCGCCTGGCGGAGGCCTGGGGGCGCCCGTTGCTGGTGGAGAACCGCGCTGGTGCCACCGGCATGATCGCCGCCGACATCGTGTCCAAGGCGCCGGCCGATGGCCACACCCTGTTCGCCGTGTCCATGACCAATCTGATTTCGACGCTGATGTACCAGCGCCATCAACTGGCCACCGAGTTCGCGCCCATCTCCATGGTTGGCACCACGCCTTTTGCCATCACGGTGAGCGCCGGACTGCCGGTGAAAAGCGTGGCTGAATTCATCGCCTATGCGAAGGCCCGTCCCAACCAGCTCATGTACGGCTCCTCGGGCCAGTGGGGTTCGTTGCACCTGTGCATGGAAGTGTTCAACGAGATGGCCGGCATCAGCATGACCCATGTGCCGCACCCGGGCACGCCGCAGGCCATCAATGCGCTGATGGCGGACCAGATCCAGGTGATGTGTCCGGCGGCGCCCTCCATCCAGACGCTGGCCTCCAGCGGCAAGCTGAAGCCCCTGGGTGTGACCTACCAGAAGCCCACCCGCTTGCTGCCCGGTGTGCCGCCGGTCTCGGAGGCCATGCCGGCCTTCGAATTGCTGGGCTGGTACGGCCTGCAGACCACGCTGAAGACGCCGCCGGAAATCACCGGACGCATCAACGCCGAACTGGTGAAGGCACTGAAGGCCCCGGAGATCGTGGAGAAGCTGATCGCCACCGGCGTCGAAGTGGTGGCCTCCAATCCGGCCGATTTCCAGGACTTCCTCAATCGCGAGAGCGAGCGCTGGAGCCGCGTGCTGCGCGAGCGCGGCGCCAAGCCAGAGCCGCTGTGAGCTGGCACTTGCCGCTATCGCGCTGAAGGTCGATTACCGCTACGGGTAATCTGGTTTCGAACGGGCTTGCAACCGGCTGGCCCGCTACCTGTGGCGTCGATTTCATCGCCAGACTGACATCGCGGCAGCCTCGAAGATGCGGATCCATCCGGGCAAGGATGGCCGCATTGATCGCAGTACCCGTGGCACTCGTGGCACTCGTGGCACCAAGGCATCAAGACATCGAGGCACCCAAGGAGAAAACCATGACAGTTACCGCTGTTCGTGCAGTGCGCCCCACCCCATCATTGCAAGGCCGGGCCACCATGGCGCGCCCGCGACCGATCGCCAGCTTGTCGGGTGCCCTGCTGGGCCTGCTGCTGCTGGCCAGTGCTGCGCCATCCACAGCCCAGACGCCCGCTTTCCCCTCCAAGGCGGTGCGCATCGTCGTGGCCAACGCGGCCGGTTCTTCGCCGGACATCATCAGCCGCCTGCTGGCCGTGAAGATGTCGGAGTCCTGGAACAGGCCGGTGCTGGTGGAAAACCGGCCTGGCGCCAGCGGCCTGATTGCCGCCGAAGGCGTGGCCAAGTCGCCCCCTGACGGGCACACGATGTTCTCGGTCACGCTTACCCAGCTGATATCCACACTCATGTACCAGCGTTACCAGCTGGCGAGCGAATTCGCCTCGGTGGGCATGGTTGGCACCACCCCCTTCGCCATCATCGTCAGCGCAAACCTGCCGGTGCGGAACATTGCCGAGTTCATTGCCTACGCCAAGGCGCGGCCCAACCAGCTCATGTATGGCACTACCGGGCAATGGGGCTCGCTGCACCTTTGCATCGAGGTGTTCAACGAGATTGCAGGACTGGGCATGACTCAGATACCGCATCCGGGCACACCGCAGGCCCTGAACGCGCTGATGGCAGACCAGATCCAGGTGCTGTGTCCGGCAGCCCCGTCGGTCAATTCCCTGGCGAAGTCCGGCAGGATCCGCCCGCTGGGGGTGACTTACCAGAAGGAGACGCGTCTGTTGCCGGGTGTGCCACCGGTGTCGGACACCCTGTCCGGGTTCGAGCTGCCCGGCTGGTATGCCATGCAGACCACGGCGAAGACGCCGGTTGAGCTGGTGGGCCGGCTCAATGCGGAACTGGTGCGTGCCCTCAGGCTGCCTGACATCCAGGAGAAGCTGGTGGCCGCCGGTGCGGAAGCCACGCCGGGCACGCCCGCCGAGTTGCAGTCCTTCATGAACAGCGAAACCGCGCGCTGGGGCAAGGTGCTGCGTGACCGCAATGCCAAGCCGGAGCCGCTGTGAGCTGTGTCTTTGCGTTCCTTGACTATCCACTGCCTCAAGCCTGTGGCCGGCGATCTTGAGCGCTGGTCCGGGTCACTGAACCCCTTTTGAATTCCTGAACGGACACGCCATGCATGCATCCGCATCCCTGCTCCACGCTGCAGCGATTGGCGTGTCATCCCTGCTGCTGGCGGGCCATGCCCTGGCGCAGGCTTATCCAACCCGGCAGCCGCGCATCATCGTCAGCGTTGTCCCCGGTGGCAACCTGGACACCATGGCACGCGCCACGGCTGCCGGCATCAGTGACGGGCTGGGCCGGCGCGTGATCGTGGAGAACCGGCCCGGCGCCAGTTCGGTGATCGGCACAGATTACGTGGCCAAATCCCCGGCCGATGGCTACACCCTGCTGATGATGGCCCCCACCTTGACCAACGCGCCTTCGCTGAACAAAAGCCTGCCTTTTGACGTGGCGCGCGATTTCACCGGCGTCAGCCTGGTGGCGTGGATCCCGCAGATGATGCTGGTGAGCACGGCGCTGCCGGTGAAGAACATGAAGGAACTGATTGCCTACGCCAGGGCCAATCCGGGACGGCTCGACTATGGGTCGTCCAGCCTGGGCTCGGGCTCGCACATGGGCATGGAGCTGTTCAAACGTGCTGCCGGCGTCGCCATCGTGCGCATCGGCTACAACGGTGATGCCCAGGCGCTGGCCGATCTGGTCGGCGGCCACATCCAGGTGAAGTTCGACAACTTCAGCACCGCCATTCCGCTGGTGAAGTCCGGGCGCGTGCGCGCCCTCGGGGTGAGCAGTCCGAAGCGCTTCTCCCTGCTGCCTGACCTGCCCGCCATCGCCGAGACCCTGCCCGGCTTCGAAGCCAGTATCTTCAATGGCGTGGTGGCCCCTGCGGCAACGCCGAAAGACGCGCTGGCCCGCGTGCATGCCGAGATCGCCAAGTGGGTGGCCACGCCGGAGGCGCGCAACCACTTCGCCCAGCAGGGCATCGACCTGCAGGCCAGCGCCAGCCCCGAGCAGTTCACCACCTTCCTGGCCGCCGACATGGCGCGCTCGGCCCGGGCCATCAAGGAAGCGGGCATCGTGCCGGAGTGATGATGCGGGGACGAAGCTGCCCGTCCCCCGGGCGACGCGCCTGTGACGGCGCTTGCGCCCGTGTAAGCTGATCCACCCACCCCGACGATCGAGGACAAAGGAGAGCCACCATGATCGAACTGCATTCCCAGCCCACCCCGAATGGCCAGAAAGTCATGATCATGCTGGAGGAGACCGGGCTCCCCTGGAAGCACATCGACGTGAACATCCGCCTGGGTGAGCAATTCACTCCGCAACACCTGAAGCTCAGCCCCAACAACAAGATTCCTGCGCTGGTCGACCCCGATGGCCCGGGCGGGCAGCCCTATACGTTGATGGAATCCGGCGCCATCCTCATTTATCTCGCCGACAAGACCGGGCAGTTCCTGCCGAAAGACGGGCGCAGGCATTACGACACCCTGCAGTGGCTGATCTTCCAGATGGCGCATGTCGGCCCGATGTTCGGCCAGGCCAACCACTTCATCACCCAGGCCAAGGACAACGAATATGGCCGCAACCGCTACACCAACGAAGCCATCCGCCTGTACCGCGTGCTGGACAACCGCCTCAAGGAAAGCGCCTGGCTGGGCTGCGACGAGTACACCATCGCCGACATGGCCACCTACCCCTGGTGCAAGGGTTATGCCGAAAAGGGCGTCAGCCTTGCCACCCATCCGCACTTCATGCGCTGGTTCGCCGCCATGGAGGCGCGTCCCGCCGTCCAGCGCAACAACCGCATGGCCGGCGAGATCCGCGAGCGCATGACCCGCGCCGCCGAGGGCAAGCCGGCCGTCAACATCTACGACACGAAAGACAATGCCGAGCGGCTGAACAAGGCCACCGGCGGCTGAGCTTTCCTTCAGTCCATGGGAAGCACCGGTTACGGCCGGTGAACCCGTTATCATCAGGAGATGTCTGCAACCCCTCCCATCATCTGCGTCAACGGCCTGTCCAA
>CAIPGJ010000746.1 GCA_903864555.1 uncultured Pseudomonadota bacterium
CGTGGTGGTGGCCCCTGTGACGGACGAGGAGGCGCGCCGCGAGATCGTCGATGCCGATGCCGCCTTCGGCTGGGTGCCGCCGGAGGTGCTGCCCCTGGCGAAGAAGCTGCGCTGGCTGCAGAACCCTTTCGCCGGGCCATTTCCGAATTACTACTATCCCGAACTGATCGCGCATCCGGTGGTGGTGACCAACCCGCGCGGCATCTACTCCGACCACATTGCCCACCACATCATGACTTTCGTGCTGTCGCTGGCGCGCGGCATGCCCGACTACCTGGAAGCGCAGCGTGAGCGGCGCTGGGACAAGCAGGCGCGCAAGCGGCCCTATGTCTACCTGTCCGAAGCCACCGCGCTGATCTCCGGCGTGGGTGGCATCGGCGCGGAGGCGGCGCGACTGTGCCAGGCCTTCGGCATGAAGGTGCTGGGCGTGGATCCGCGGCCCGAGCACGCCGTGGGCGATGTCGAGATCTATCCGGTTTCTGCACTGGACCGCCTGCTGCCGCAGGCCGACTTCGTCATCGTCACCACGCCGCACACCCCCGAAACCGAAGGCATGTGGAATGCCAAGCGCTTCGCGCAGATGAAGCGCACTGCGTGTTTCATCAACATCGGGCGCGGCAAGACCACCAAGCTGGAGGATCTCACCGACGCCATCGAGCAGGGCGTCATCGGCGGTTGCGGGCTGGATGTCTACGAGGTGGAGCCGCTGCCGGCGGAGCACCGCCTGTGGGGGCTGCCCAATGTGCTGCTGACGCCGCATATCGCCGTGCGCGACGCGCCCAATGTGCAGGAGCGCCGGTACCAGGTCCTGCTGGACAACGCCCGGCGTTTCGCTGCCGGCGAACCCTTGCGCAACCTGGTGGACAAGGCGGCGTGGTTCTAAGAGCGCCTGACAGAATTGCCGTCTGGCGCCCTGACTCAGGGGAGCGCGAGGGGATGTATCCCCTCGCATTGTCAGGAACTCTGAGGCGGTCCCGTCGCCTCAGTCCCTGGCGAGGCGCCTGCTGCGTTGCTGCACGGCCTCCAGCATGGCCTTGTGCTGCAGCCGGGTGCGCGCCTTCAGGGCGGACTTGATATGGACGCCCGCGGCCTTGCGAGCTGCCTCCTCGTTGCGCCGGGCGATCGCCATGACGAGGGCGCGGTGTTCGCGGACCACCGACTGGCGCCGGCTGGCCTGCACCAGGGTGGAGATGCTGCGGTGCGCGGAAATGGCATCGGAGATGGCGTTGAGGAACTTCAGCATGTAGCGGTTATGCGCGGCGCGGTAGATCAGATGGTGGAACACCAGGTTGTGCTCGTACATGCGCTTGGGGTCTTCGGCAATGCGCGCCTCGGCATCCACCAGATGCTTGAGTGTCTCGATTTCCGATTCCGTGGCGCGCCGCGCCGCCAGGCCCGCGGCTTCGCGCTCCAGCACCTCGCGCGCGGCATACAGTTCCTGCAGCGCATCGTCATCGAGCAGCGCCACGATCAGGCCGCGCCGGGCATGGCGCGCCAGCAGGCCTTCACTTTCCAGCCGGCGCAGGCCCTCGCGCGCCGGGGTGCGGCTGATCTTCAGCCACTGCGCCACCCTGTATTCGGACACGCGTTCGCCCGGCTTCAGGCTGCCCTTTTCCATGGCTTCGCGGATCGCCTCGTAGGCGACCTGACCCAACAAAATACTGGTTGCGGGAGCACGTTTCATGTCAAATCCGATTCTCGCACAGGCATCTGCCGTGGCCTGTGTGCGTGATCGGGAACAGCTCGTCGGGAACAGCTCGTCGTTTGTTCTCCCGTCTGAGGGGAGCGCAAGGGATGTATTCCCTCGTATGTCGCTTTCGTCATTTTTCATTCGTAATTGGTAATCCGCAATTTGTGATGTTGGACCTTTCTACAAAAATAATGACCGACCCAAGGAGAGAGCGCATGAAGGCAACCGGAATGTCCTCGCGAACCGCAGGCGCCGTGAGCACGGCTGCCGGAAGGCCCGGCCTGTCAGGCGGCTTGGTGGTCATGGCCATGTCGGGCCTGTGCCTGGCTTCGGGCGCGCTGGCCCAGGCTGGCAGCCCGGCAGCCGCCTATCCGACCCGGCCGGTGACCATGATTGCGCCCTACGCGCCCGGTGCCGCCACTGACACCGAAGGCCGTTTGTTCGCCAGCAAGCTGAGTGAATTCCTCGGCCAGCAGTTCCTGGTCGACTTCAAGCCCGGCGGCGGCACCACCATAGGCCAGATCCTGGCCGCGCGCGCCGCCCCTGACGGTTACACCCTGCTCTTGATGTCGGCCGCCTACCCGCTGGTGCCGCAGACCTATACCAACCTGTCGGTGGACCTGATGAAGTCGCTGGCGCCGATCTCGCTCATGAGCAAGCGCAGTGCGCTGCTGCTGATCCACCCCTCGGTGCCGGCAAAGAACATGGCTGAGTTCGTCGCCTATGCCCGGGCCAATCCGGAGAAGCTCAACTTCGCCACTGCCGGACCCGGCGGCCTGCAGCATCTGACCGGCCTGTGGCTGGCCAGTGCCATCAACGCGAAGTTCACCTACATCCATTACAAGGGCACCGGCTCGCTCATGCCGGACATGCTGGCCGGGCGCTCGCACGTCACCCCGACCACCTTCTCCACCGGCCTGAATCTGGTGAAGTCGGGCAAACTGCGGCCCATGGGCGTGGCCAGCCTGGAGCGCAATGGGCAGATGCCCGACATGCCCACGGTGGCCGAGCAGGGCTACCCCGGCTGGGAGTACACCACCTGGCTGGGCGTGCTGGCGCCGGAGAAGACGTCTCCGGCTATCATCAGCAAGTTGAGCGCCGAACTGGCCCGTGTGACCAAGGCGCCGGACATCCAGCAGCGCCTCGGGGCGGATACCAGACTGATCGGCAGTACGCCCGAGGAGTTCCGCAAGCACATCGCGCTGGAATACGATCGCTGGAAGAAACTGATCCAGGACAACAACCTGAAATTCGACCTGCAGGACTAGGTCGCGAACCAACCGGCCGGACCGTTACGGTTCGGCTTCCACCAGACTAGGAGAAATGCATGCGTACCACCATCAAGGCAGCAACCACCCTGGCGACCCTGTTCATGTCGGGCGGCGTGCTGGCCCAGGGCGCCGACAACTATCCGGCACGGCCGGTGAACATCGTGGTGCCTTTTTCCCCGGGTGCGGCCACCGACATCGAAGGCCGGTTGTACGCCAATGAGCTCAGCAAGAACCTCGGCCAGCAGTTCATCATGGACTTCAAGCCGGGCGCGGTGATGAAGCTCGGGATGACCTACGCGGTGAAGCAGAAACCTGACGGCCACACCCTGGTCTGGGTGTCCTCCACTTATTCGCTCTTGCCCCTGCTGCAGAAGGATTACGATCCGTACAAGGACTTCGACCAGATCGCGCTGATGAGCAAGCGCAGCGCCATCCTCGCGGTGTCGAACAACCTGCCCATCCGCAACATCAAGGAATACATCGCCTACGCCAAGGCCAATCCGGGCGCGATCAATTTCGCCACCGGCGGCAATGGTGGCATCCAGCATCTGACCGGTCTGTGGCTGACCAGCGCCACCGATACCAAGGTGACCTTTGTGCACTACAAGTCCATCAGCCAGGCCTACCCCGATCTCATGGCCGGGCGTACCAACATGATCCCGGGCACCTACTCGGCTGCCTCACCCATGGTGAAGTCGGGCAAGATCCGCGGCATCGCCATCGCCAGCCTGCAGCGCAACGCGGCCATGCCCGACCTGCCCACCGCCACCGAGCAGGGCGTCCCTGGATTCGAGTACTCCAGCTGGCTTGGGCTGATCTCGCCTGCCGGTACGCCGCGCCCCATCATCAACAAGCTGCACGGCGAGCTGGTCAAGATCATCAAGATTCAGGAGATCAAGGACAAGCTGGGTGACGAGACCACGCTGCTCGCGCTGGGGCCGGCAGAGTTCCGCAAGATCGCCCTCACCGAGACCGAGCGCTGGAAGAAGCTGGTTTCCGACAACGGCATCAGCCTCGAGGAGAAATGATGCAAGCGGGCCGGCGCATGACCCCATCGGACGGCGCGCGCCGCCTGCCCATCCGGGCCGTCCTGGCATCGGCGCTGTTCGCAGCAGGCCTGCCAGGCCATGTTCTGGCGCAGGGGGCAGCGGATTACCCCAGCCGGCCGGTCACCATGGTCGTGCCCTTTTCCCCTGGCGCGGCCACCGAGATCGAGGGCCGCATCTACGCCAACAAGCTCACCGAGGCCTGGGGCCAGTCCTTCGTGCTGGACTTCAAGCCCGGCGCCAACATGACCATCGGCATGAATGCCGTGGTCAAGGC
>CAIPGJ010000747.1 GCA_903864555.1 uncultured Pseudomonadota bacterium
ATCGCGGCGCGAGGAGAGGATCACTGCGGCCACATGCAGCGCGATCAGCACCAGCCGGGCCTGGGCCAGCGCCTCGTGATCAGGCCGGTTGCGCCAGCGCCACCAGCATGCCAGCCGCTGCCTCGCCAGAGGCGGACACAGACACGGAGGGCTACCATCCCCAGGAATAAAGACGGCGCCCAAGCGGCCCGGATAATAGGCCAGCCCGGGCGGCCATGCTTCACAGGGAAACATTGGGAATCAATGGTCGAAACAATGTGCTGCCGCTTCCCGCCGCACTGCGGCGAGATGGGTTTCATGCAGATGGTCGATCACGGCATCCTCCACGCCCTGCGCGCGCAGCTGCGCCAGTGCCGAGCCGCTCAGCCGGCACACGGCATGGCTGTCCTGCATGCGCTGGATGATCTGTGCTGGCGCCACCTTCTCCCGCGACCACTGCACCACTGTTTCGGGTGTGGGTGGCGGCGGTCCTGGCGGCAGGCCGGCACAGACCCCCAGCAGCAGCACGACCATCAGCATCAGGCCAGATTGAAAACCGGGGAAGCGTCCACTGCTGAGCTTGCCTGCTTCCATGAAACCGCCTGTGGCGGTGACTGGCGAAAGATGATCGTGCTCGGGACAGTACTGCAGCCATCCGCTCCACCTTCACTTCAATACAGACGTTCAACCATCACCCTGAAGAAGGATACAAACGCACCCTTGCGCCATCACATCGGGATTGTGCGGAAAGTCACGTATCACCGGCTTGCGGCATTGCCTGTCCCGACAGACATGACTAATCTGGAACTGCAGCACGCATCATCAGTGAAGTTCATCGAGTAAATTTCCCGCCGGCCCAGCAAGCGGCGGACCCAACGGGGGGGTCCTCCCTCCCCCGTTCTTTTTTTCCATCCAGCCACCCCGGCTGCTTTACCTTCCCACGCGGTTCTATAATCAGCCTTTCCACAGGTGAACAACCTGACAGGTGGCCGATGATCAAGCTTGCAAATTTCTTCGTGGCACTGGTCCTGTGCCTTTCGACACCAGCGCGCGCCGTCACCGAACTGCAGTTCTGGCATTCCCTGCAGGGGCCGGCAGCCGAGGCCATGCAGCAGCTGGCAGACCGTTTCAATACCTCACAGCAGACCTACCGCATGGTGCCCAGCAACCATGGCAGCGATGAAGATACGCTGAAGGCCGGCCTGGCCGCCTCGGATGAAGGCAAGGGCCCACACCTGCTGCAGGTCTCCGAATCCAGTGCCAGCGACATGCTGGCCGACACGCGGGCGATCAAGCCCCTGTACCAGCTGGCTGCCGAAACGCGCCTGCCGCTGGATCGCACCGGCATTTCACCCGGCATGGGTGCGCTCTACTCCGACGCCTCCGGCAGACTGGTGGCGCTGCCCTTCAACGCCTCGACGCCGTTGATGCTGTTCAGCCGCGAGGCCTTCATCAAGGCCGGGCTGGACCCGGACAAGCCACCGGTCAGCTGGTACGAACTGCAGCCCGCGCTGATCAAGCTGCAGGAAGCCGGTGAGGAATGCCCCTACACCACCAGTTGGCAATCCTGGATCCATCTGGTGAACGTGAACGCGCACCACAACAACCCCTTTGCCAGCGCCAACAATGGCTACGGTTCGGCGCGCCCGGAACTGCTGGTCAACGGGCACCTGATGATCCGTCACATCTCGCTGCTGTCGGCGTGGTTCAAGTCCGACCTGTTTTCCTACAGCGGCCGGGGCAATGCCGGTGACCTGCGCTTTGCCAAGGGCGAATGCGCCATCATCACCACGTCATCGGATGCCTGGCTCGAGATCCGCCGCACTGCCCAGTTCACCGTCGTGGCAGCGCCCCTGCCCCACTATGACGATTTCCATGGCGCTCCCTACAACACCCTCATGGGTGGCGGCGCGCTGTGGACCCTGGCAGGCAAGACCTCGGCGGAGTATGCCGGCGTGGCGCAGTTCCTGCAGTTCCTCGCCTCGCCTGTGTCGGTGGCGGAGTGGCACCAGAACACCGGCTTCCTGCCGGTGACCAAAACGACTGATAGCGCCTTGCGCAAGAGCGGCTATTACGTCACGCGTCCGTTTGCCGAGATCGCCTCACGGCAGCTGCATGGCAGCAGCGGCGGTGCCTTCTCGCGCGGCGTGCGCCTGCGCCACTTCGCGCAGATACGCAGCATCCTCGATGAGGAACTCGAGACCGTATGGAACAACGTCAAACCGCCCAAGCTCGCCCTGGATGACGCTGTGGTGCGGGGCAATGCCCTGCTCAAGCCGCTGGCGGCAGCACCTGCCGCAACAACCCGGCCTGTCGCACACCTTCCCCGCAAGCCCGAAGCCCGAGCCCCCGCCAAGCCGAACTGCCAGGGCTGCCGCTGAGCTGGCGCATGCGCTGGCCATATCCGCGCGTGATTGCCCACCGAGGTGGCGGCAGTTGCGCGCCCGAGAACACCCTGGCGGCATTGCGCGCCGGGCACGCGCGCGGCTTTCGTGCGGTGGAGTTCGACGTGATGCTGAGTGCCGATTCGCATCCCGTGCTCATCCATGACGAAACCCTGGAACGCACCACCAGCGGCCATGGCGCGGTATCGACCACCCCCCTGTCTGCACTGGCCCGCCTGGATGCGGGCAGCTGGTTTGGCCGCGAGTTCAAAGGCGAGCCGCTGCCCGGATTCGCCGTGGCAGCCAGGCTGTGCCTGGATCTGGGGCTGCTCGCCAATGTGGAGATCAAGCCGGCCGGCGGCTACGCGCACGAAACCGGACGCATCGTCGCCTCGCAGGCACTGGCGCTGTGGGCCGGGGCACCCGTGCCACCCCTGCTCTCCTCCTTCGAGGCAGCCGCCCTCGAAGCCGCGCAGGCTGCGGCGCCGGCACTGCCGCGCGCCCTCCTCTTCGATGCCGTTCCTGCAGACTGGCAACCGCGCGCAGAACGGCTGGACTGCATCGCCATACACTGCAATGCGACACGCCTGGACCAGGCACTGGCCAGCGCCATCCTTGGAGCGGGTTACGCACTGGCGACGTGGACTGTCAACGACGTGGCATCGGCACGCCGCCTGTTCAGCTGGGGTGTGACGGCGGTGTTCACCGACCGGCTGGATCTGATGGCGCCGGAATTTTCAGGCTGATCCGCGGACGTCGGCACGGCGGGGTTGAGTCATGCCTGAACTGGCATCGGATCGGGCGGCCGCCCACCTCTTGCCGTCACACGGTGTCGCGACCACTTGTTACAGCGCCTTACAAAGCCTTACAACGGGCCTGTCAGTCCATACCGTGTCCGGATCGTTGATACTGGCAGGACACGATACCGGGTGAACGCCCGGGCGCCCTGGATGCCTGCGAATTCCGACCTCTCACAAAGGAAAAACCATGCCCCGTAACCGCACCGCCCTCCTGATCGCCGCAATCCTCTCCGTTACGGCTGTGCCGGCGCTTGCCCAGCCCGCCACACCCAATCTCGACAAGCGTGAAGCCAACCAGCAAAGGCGCATCGACAAGGGCGTGAATTCAGGACAACTGACAACGCCGGAAGCGAACCGGCTGGAACGACGTGCCGACCGCCTGGAGAAACATGAAGCCAAGGCCAAGTCCGATGGCGTGGTGACGCCGCAGGAGCGCGCGCGGCTGCAGCACGAGGCCAATCGCAACAGCCGGGAGATCCGTCGCGAGACGCATGACAAGCAGCAGGCCCGCAAGTAAGCGCGCTAAACAGAATTGCCGTTAGGCGCCCTGACTTAGGCGAGCGCGAGGGGATGTGTCCGCTCGCATTGTCAGGCCTCTAAGCAGGATCCAGGACGAACTCAGCCGGCGCATGCCGCACCGGCGCTTCGCCAGCCCATCCTGGCCTGACTGACTGGCCTGACAGTTTATTGAAAAAGGGGGACATGGTCCCCCTTGCCCCCCCTGCTCTGGGTGCTGTTGCTGACGCTCAGAAGGGCAGCTTGGCGCCCGGCTTGGCTGCCAGCAGCACTTCACGGAAGGATGCCTGGATGCGTGCCAACGCCTGGGCATTGTCGGCCTCGAAGCGCAGCACGATGACCGGTGTGGTGTTGGAGGCACGCGCCAGGCCGAAGCCATCGGGATATTCGACCCGCAGGCCATCCAGCTTGATGACCTGCTCGGCGCCGGGAAACTGCGCGCTCTCCTGCATGC
>CAIPGJ010000748.1 GCA_903864555.1 uncultured Pseudomonadota bacterium
CCTAACAATGCGAGGGGACACATCCCCTCGCGCTCCCCTGAGTCAGGGCGCCTGACGGCAATTCTGTAAGGCGCTCTAAGGCAGGCAAGCAGCTTTTTCATGACGGGATTCCTCGGGGTTTCAGACATGGCGCAGGGCGATGATGGGATCCATGCGCGAGGCGCGCCAGGCCGGTTGCAGGCTGGCCAGGATGGCCACCACGATCACCATGGCCGACACCACCAGCACATCGTGCAGGCCCAGCGCGGGCGCCAGCACCAGGCCCTGCTGCTGGCCGAAGCTGTAGGTGAGCTTCATGGCGTTCAGCGCATACACCCCGGCGACGCTGATGATCGCGCCGGTGAGCGTGCCCACCACGCCCAGCAGCAGGCCTTCGGTGAGGAACAGCCACAGGATGCGCGATGGGGGCGTGCCGATGGCGGCAATGGTGCCGATTTCGCGGATGCGCTCGTACACCGCCATGATCATCACGTTCATCACCGACACCAGCACGATGGCCACCAGCATCACCTTGATGGAGATGGTGAGCAGGTCGATCATGCTGGCGATGTTGGCGAAGGGCGACAGCCGCTGCCAGGGATGCACTTCGATGGCGGGCCGTCCTTCCTTGTTGGTGATGTCGGCGGTGGCAGCCGTGAAGGACTGCGCCAGCGCCTCGACATTGGCCACGTCCTTCACGCGCACAGCGTACTCGGTGATTTCCGGCTCGGTCATGCGCAGCAGTTCGCGCGCATCCTCGATGTGCACGTAGCCGTCGCGCCCGCCGGGGCCGGTGGCGCTCTCCAGGGTGCCGCGGATGATGAAGGTCGTGCCGATCACCGAGCCATCCCGGTAGGTGGCCACCAGCACGATGGTGTCGCCCGCCTTCACCTGCAGGCCGCGGGCCACCAGTTCAGGCACCAGCATTTCGCCACGCTCGACCAGCGCACCACCTTTTCTGCCGCTGGCCTGGCGGTCGGCCAGGAGCGGTGTCACCGCGGCCTCGGCCACCGGGTCGATGCCGTTCACGCGCACGCTGGTGGTCTCGGTGAAGTTGCTGAACATGGCGCCGAACTTGATGCGCGGGGCGTAGGCCTCGATGGCCGGGTTGCCCTCCAGGGCCTTGCGCACGCGCCCTGCCAGTGTCGGCGACATGTTCATGTTGAGCGGCAGGCTCTCGATGGAGGCGACGTAGCCGCGCCGGTGGATCTGCAGGTGGCCGAGGAAGGAGTCGGTGATCTGTCCGATCATCAGGCTCTTGAATGAGCCGGTGACGGCGACGAACAGCAGCACCGACACCACGCCGATGATGATGAGGAGCGAGGTGAGCGCGGTGCGGCGGCGATAGCGCAGCAGGTTCCTCGCGGCGAGCTTGATGACCTTGTTCATGCCGTTGCTCCCGGGCTGAGTTGCAGGCGCCCGTCTTCCAGGGCGATGGTGACCTCCGCCGCCTGCATGATCTTCGGGTCGTGGGTGGAGAATACGAAGGTGGTGCCAAAGTCGCTGCGCATCTTTTTCATCAGTTCGATGATGCGGTAGGCGGTGTCATGGTCGAGGTTGGCGGTGGGCTCGTCGGCCAGCACCAGCTTTGCGCTGGCGACCAGGGCGCGCGCCACGGCGATGCGCTGCATCTGGCCACCGGAGAGCTGGTCGGGTCGCTTGTGGCCCTGGTCGGCCATGCCCACCGCATCGAGCAGTTCCATCACCCGTTTGCGGCGCCTTTCCTCAGGCCATTCCTGCACCATGATCAGCGGATACTCGATGTTCTCGTAGGCGGTGAGCACCGGGATGAGGTTGAAGTTCTGGAACACGAAGCCGATGTGGCTGCCGCGAAAGCGCGCGCTGGCGGTCCGATCGAGGGTCGATACGTCGGTGTCGAGCACGGTGAGCCGGCCCGCCGAAGGGGTGTCCAGGCAGCCGATCATGTTGAGCAGCGTGCTCTTGCCGCTGCCCGAGGGGCCGACGAAGGCGACGAAGGAGGCCGGCTCTATGCGGAAACTGATATCGCGCACGGCGTAGACCTCCATGTCGCCGCTGCGGTAGACCTTGTCCAGCTTTTCTGCAGTGATGAGGCTCATGCGGATCCCGTCCGGGTGGAAGAAGGCCTGGTGCGTCTGACAATGCGAGGAG
>CAIPGJ010000749.1 GCA_903864555.1 uncultured Pseudomonadota bacterium
ATTCTGGCTGGCTCCTTGGGTGGTGGGTGGGTGTTTGGCAACTCCACCATATCACTCATCGAGCTGGCCTTTTAACCAAGCACTTCAGGCCCTTATCCTTAAGTAAGTGCCATTCGGGGCATGCCCCTTGTTCAGTGCTTCCTTAGGCGCTCTTAGTAGAAATTCAGATGTGGGTGCCGAGTGCCTCAGGAAAGACCCAGCACGCGCTTGGCCAGCACATTGCGCTGGATGTCGTTGGTTCCGGAGGCGATTGTCGCGGGGAAAACGGTGTAATACGAGCCCAGAATGTCGGCTTTGGCCTCGCCAAAGCCTATTTCCCCACGCTGACTGCCGGCTGAGCCGGCCACTTCAATCATGAGACTGCACATGCGCATGGTGGTTTCGGAAGACCAGATCTTCAGCATCGAGATGCCCGGGCTGGGGGTTTTGCCGCTGGTCACCACGTCGGCATATTGCTGGAAAATCACGCCCAGGTCATGCACGTCCAGTTCCAGTCTGGTGTACTTGGAGCGGAACTCCGGATCGTCCCACAGGCCGCGCTGCTCTGCGATCTGGCGTGTTTTGGTCAGCGGATAGCGTGGCCGTCGGGGATCGCCGCTGGTGAGCCGCTCAAAACCGAGCAGTCCCTTGGCCACGGCCCATCCCTCGTTGACCTTGCCGACGATGTTGGCCGCGGGAACTCGCACATTGTCGAAAAATGTCTGGCAGAAGGGTTCCTCGCCGGCCAGGGTCCGGATCGGGCGCAGGCTGATGCCGGGCGTCTTGATGTCCACGAGGAAGAAGCTGATGCCGGCCTGGCGCTTCGAGCTGGCATCGGTGCGCGCGAGCACGTAGATATGGGTGGCTTCGGTGGCCATGGATGTCCAGATCTTCGAGCCGTTCATCACATAGTGATCGCCCTCGAGTATTGCACTCGTGCGCAGGCTGGCCAGGTCCGAACCGGCATTCGGTTCTGAATAGCCCTGGCACCAGATGTGCTCTCCGGACAGGATGCGCGGGAGGTGACAGGCCTTCTGTTCCTCGCTGCCGAATTTCATGAGCAGCGGGCCGACATGGGTGATGCCCTGTTCCAGCACCCTCATGGCACCGATGCGCTCGCGCTCCTCGAACAGGATGAGTTGCTTGGCAGGCGACAATTCCATGCCGCCCCATTGTCTGGGCCAGGCCGGGGCCATCCAGCCATGGCTGGACAGAACCTTGATGTAGTCACCGAACTCGGATTTCTGCGGGCGGCGCTGGGCAAAGCGCAGGGCCTGCGGGTAATGCCGATCGTAAAAGCTGGCTGCTTCAAAGCGGAATTCCTCGTCGCTCAGGGCGTTCCAGTCTGTGTCCCGCGGTCGGTCTCCGGGCTGGCCGGGCAGCTTCGCGGCTGTTCCCCCGGCGATGACCTCGGCAGTGGACAGAAAACCCTGTCCCAGCGTAGCGCGCGCCCGGTCAATGCGGCGCCGGTGTTCCGCCCCATTGCCCAGCCATGCAGCCAGCACCAGGGCCCGCTGCAGATGCAGGCCGATGTCGCAATCGTCGGTAAAGCCGATGGCGCCATGCAGGCGGATGCAGTCGCGGGCAATGTCCAGGCCGGCATCGGCGCATCGCGACTTGCAGCGGCTGGCAAGCTCGGCCAGGCGCTCATGGCCTGTGGCAAGGTCCAGGTCTGTGACGGTCTGGGTGAGCAGCGCCGCGGATAGCTGCTGCTGCATCCACAGGTCCACGGCCCGGTGCTGCAGGGCCTGGAAGCTGCCTATGGGCTTGTCGAACTGGACACGGGTTTTCATGTAATCGAGGGTGACGTCGATCGCGCGGGTCATGACCCCGAGCAGTTCCGCGCTCGCGACCACGGTGGCTTCGTCGATGGCGCGCTGCAGCGCGCTTTCGCCGATGCCGGCGCTTGCGACGATTTCGCCGGACGCCACTGGCGTGCCCATGAAATGCAGTGTCCCCGCGAAGGTGCCATCGGCGCGCTGCTGCAGCTCGCGGCGGATGCCCGCGGCATGGGCCGGTACATGGCAGAGCGTGGTCCGTCCTGCCTCGCAGGCGGACACAATGTAGCCGTCCACATCGAGCACCGGCGCGACAAAGCGCTTGCTGCCGTTGAGTACCAGGCCGCCCCTGTCGTCTCTGCTCGCACGCAGGTGGGCCGTGGCATCGGTACCGCAAAGATTTTCCTGCCAGGCGAGGGACAGCATGACCTCGCCGGTTGCCATCGCGGGCAGCATGCGGCGCTTGAGGTCCTCATTGTCACCATGGAGCATGGCGCGACTGGCCAGCACGGCACAGGCGGTCAGTGGCTCGGGGATAAGGGCGCCGCCGAGTTTTTCCGCCACGATGCGCATTTCGGAAAAGCCCAATCCCAGGCCACCGTAGGACTCGGGTATCAGTATGCCCAGCCAGCCCTGCTCGGCGATGCGGCGCCAGAGTGCACGATCAAAGCCCGGCTCCTTGTCACGCCAGGCGCGGATGCGCCGGGTGTCGGATTCCCGGCTGATGAAGGCGGCAACGGAATCGGCAAGCATGCGTTGCGCGTCGCTGCGGCTGTCGCTGATCGCCGCACCCGGGGAGAGATGCTCCTTGACCACTGATAGGCCTCCTTTGTGTTCGATGTCGACCCAGGGCGATTGGGCCGGGGCTGACCTGGGCTATTGCTCGACCTTGATGCCGGAAGCCGCAATCACCTTGCGCCAGCGTTCCGTCTCCATGGTGATGCGCTGCTTGAAGTAGTCCGGCGTGCTTGCAACCATGACATTGCCCTGCGCTTCGAGTTTCTTCGCGATGTCCGGATGCTTCGCGACGCCGGTGAACAGGGCGTTCAAGTCGCGAATAATGGGCGCAGGCGTGCGGGCGGGCGCGATCAGGCCGGTCCACTCGGACAGGTCATAGCCGGGTACCCCCTGTTCCTGGATGGTGGGGACATCCGGCGCCACAGGATCGCGTTCGGCGGAGGTGACGCCGATGGCGCGCAGCTTTCCGGCCTTGAGCTGGGGCAGCACCAGGGGAAAAGTACCGACTGCGGCATGGATGCGCCCGGCCACCAGGTCCTGGATGCGCTGGGGCGGTGTCTTGTAGTGGACAAAGGTGGCCTTGGTGTTGGTCAGATGATGCAGCAACTCGCCAGGCAGATGTGTTGCGCCGCCCAGGCCGGCCGTGCCGAAGTTGATTTCGCCCGGACGGGCCTTGGCAAAGGCGACATAGTCTGCTGCCGAATTGAAGGGCGAGGCCGCATTGACCACCAGCACATAGGTCTTCTTGCTCAGCAGCGATATGGGTGCCAGGTCCCTGTCATTGTCGTAGGGCAGATTGGGATAGATGGAGGGCGCGATGGTGATGCTGGAGCTGCAGCCTAGCAGCGTGTAGCCATCCGGCGCGGACTTGGCGACATAGCCGATGCCGACAGTGCCGCCACCGCCCACCCTGGCATCGATGAGGAAGCGCCTGCTGGTGGTCTCGTGTATCGCCTGGAGGTAGAGGCGGAACTCCAACTCGACCGAACCCCCGGCGCCAAATGGCGAAATGATGGTAATCGGTTTGGATTGCCAGCTGTCTGCCTGGCCCTGAGCATGGACCGCGCCCGAAATCGTGGTGAAGCTGGCTGCGGCATAAAGCATCAGTTGTGGCAGGAATTTCATCAAGGATCTCCTGGTTGAACCACATGAGGCACAGGCATTCTGGATGCCGGCTGCCGGCAATGAAACAGGCGGGCTGGGCCTTTGCAGCTGCAAGCCACCGCAGTATAGCGGCAGAGCGTGGGTGAACGGCGGCAAGTGGGCGATGGCATCGGTGACCGTGCGACTGCGTGTTCCTGAGAGTGTCTGCGTGTCCCGGCAAGGCCAGCATCGGGCTTGATTGGTACACTTGCAGGACGATTTTTTAGAAAAGCAATCGTGATGAACCCGCATTTCACTCCCGAAGAACATGACTTCCGCATGGACGTGCGCGCCTTCATGGAGGCCTCGGTGCCACCATCCATAAGCCGCAAGATGCTGCTGGGGCAGCGCTGGACGCGCGACGACATGGTCACATGGCAGCGCATCCTGGATGCCAAGGGCTGGGGTGCGCCGGGCTGGCCGGTGGAGTGGGGTGGCACCGGCTGGAGCGGGGTGCAGCTCTACATCTTCCGCGAGGAACTCAACCGCGCGCGCGGCATCGACCAGCTGAACCAGAACATCAACCTGGCCGGCCCGGTGGTGATCGCATTCGG
>CAIPGJ010000750.1 GCA_903864555.1 uncultured Pseudomonadota bacterium
CACCATCAGGGTGCGCGGCCAGCGCTTGCGGATGGCGCGGATGTCATCCCAGGTGACGTTGTCGGCAATGCCGGGATGGCTCTCATAGCTGGGCATGCCGCCATTGGCATAGTAGCGCCCGATCACCGTGGCCAGCCACACCGGATGCAGGCCCATGTCGATGAAGGAGCGCAGGGATTTCCGGAACGGGAAGGTGAAGCCGTTGCGCCGGTTGAATTCACGGTTGGGTGCGACCGGCACGTCCAGCGTGACGATCAGCGCCTGGATGCCGGCGCGGTTGACCCGGTCGATCAGTTCGAAGGACAGGTCACGCTCGCGCCACAGATACTGCTGGAACCACAGGGTGCCACCGGCCTTGGCCATATCCTCGATGGACGACATGGAGCGTGTGGCCAGGGTGAAGGGAATGTTGGCCTCGGCGGCCGCGCGCGCAAGCGCCACTTCACCACCGTAGGACACCAGCCCTGCCGCCCCGGTGGGCGCGATGCCCAACGGCATGCCCAGCTTGCGCCCGAACAGGGTGGTTTCGGTACTGCGCCCGGAGGCATCCACCGGTACCGCGGGCTTGAGCTTGATGCGCCGGAAGGCTTCGAGGTTGTTGCGGATCGCCTCGTCGTCCTCAGCGCCGCGGTCGATGAACTCGAAGATGCCCTTGGGCAGTCGGCGGCGCGCCTGCTCGCGGAAATCAGCGATGTTGAAGATGCGATCGAGGCTGCTCATGCGGCTCTGCCCGCCATGGGAAGGAAGCGTTTCATCGTGACGCGCGCCTCATTCGGTGGGCAGCTTCGCCCGGGTGACCACGTCCTTCCACTTGGCCACGTCCTTTTCCAGGAAGGCGCGGAATTCCTCCGGCCCCATCAGACCTTCCTCCTGACCGCCGGCGACATAGGCCTTGATGATGTCGGGGTCGGCCATGGCCTCCTTCAGCGCGACAAACAGCTTGTCGCGCATCGGCACGGGCAGACCCGCCGGCCCGAACAGGCCCGACCAGCCCTGCGCGACACCGCCGGGCACGCCCTGCTCGACCACCGTGGGCACATCCGGCGCCTGCGCATGGCGCTTCTCGGAGGTGACCGCCAACGCCTTCAGCTTGCCGCTTCTCACATGCGGCACCACGGCGACGGTATAGATCAGCATGGGAATGTGGCCGGCCAGCACGTCGGTGATGGCCTGCGCCACATTGTTGTAGGGCACATGCACGATGTTCGCGCCGTTCACCCGCAAAGCCTCGCCCGCCATGTGGTTGGAGCTGCCAGTGCCACCAGTGCCGTAACTCACACCCTTGGGCTGGGTCTTGGAATAGGCGATCAGCTCCTGCAGGCTGTTCACCGGCAGGCCGGCATTCACGGTGATGAAATTGGTGGTGGTGAAGGCGCGGCCGATGGGCGTGAAGTCCTTGACCGCGTCGTAGGGCAGGGTCTTCGGGCGCAGGGCGGCCGCCAGCGAATGCGAGGACACGGCGGTCATCATGATGGTGTAGCCATCGGGGGTGGCGCGCCTGACCATTTCGGATCCGGTCACACCCACCGCGCCGGGACGGTTGTCCACCAGCAGGGTCTGGCCCAGGGTCTTCGACATGTGCGGCTCCAGGCGGCGGACCGTGATGTCGGTGGATGAGCCTGCCGCAAAGGGCACGATCATGCGTATGGGCCGGGTGGGATAGGCGCCGCCCTGCTGCGCCTGGGCCTGCGCGATGCCGGTGAACACGAGGGTCACCGAGAACGAAACCATGGTCAGGGCACGAGCGCCCCGGCTGCCTTGCTGGTGTAATTGCATGTACGCCTCCTTTGATTGGCTGCTGGCCCGGTCTTGCGCCGGCCTTGCAGCAGGGACTCTGGACGCAGGGGCTGGTGGCCCCCGCGCGATTGACCGCAGGATCACATCTTCGGGATGTTCGCCACCTTCACCAGTTCGGCCATTTCCTTGTACTTGTCGGCGATGAAGGCGGAGAATTCCTGGGGCGAGCTGCCCAGTGCGCCGCCACCGGCGCTCTGGATCTTCTGGCGGGTGGCCGGATCCTTGAGGCTGGCTGCAGTGGCCTGGTAGACGCGGTCGATGATGGCGGGCGAAGTGCCTGCCGGGGCGAGCCAGCCCATCCAGGTGCTGGACTCATACCCGGGCACCGTGGCCGAAACCAGCGGCAGCTTGGGGAAGAGTTCGGAAGGCACCTGTGTGCCCACGGCGATCACGCGAACCGCGCCGCTACGCACCTGGGGGTCATCAGGCAGCACCAGGTTGAGCATCATCTGCACACGCCCCTGGGAGAGGTCGGTCATGGCCGGTGCCGTTCCCTTGTAGGCGATGTGGGTCATCTTGA
>CAIPGJ010000751.1 GCA_903864555.1 uncultured Pseudomonadota bacterium
GCATCCTGGCCAGCATGCTGCACGAAATGAAGCGCCGCAACGCGCGCTACGGCCTGGAGACCATGTGCATCGGCGGCGGGCAAGGCATCGCGGCGATTTTCGAGCGGGCCTGATTAGCAGCCTGACTGAAGGTCTGAGGCACAAGCTGGCGCCCTGAACGGGGCGCCGGTATCGAAGAAACGGTGAACCTGCCATTTTTGGGTTCGCCGTTTTCATTTTCGCTCTGATAATAATCAGAGCGTTTATTTAATACTATTGCAGCATACTATTTGAATTTGATAGTAATACCCTCCCCTGGAGGACGCGCCGTACAGCGCCCCTGGACATCCTTTCATAACCCGGTGGATCGCACCCGCAATGACAGCGGAATCGCCAGTCCCATCGCCTTCGCGGCCCACACATTCACCAAGCGCTCGAAGGTCGTTGCGCGCTCGAATGGCAACTCGGCGGCAGCCCATGGAACTGGCGTTGAACGCTTGGGTGCCCGGCTTATGCGGCAGATTGCAGGGCGGTCACCAATCTGTCAGCCTTCGCGCCACTATCCAGGTCGCACAGCGTCCCGTAAATTTCGTCGAGTCTGGAACGATCGAAAATGAGTTCCCCACAATCCACAAACTTGTCAAATAGCTGCTTCTCGGTGAACCACCGTTCCGGCTTGCCAAGGGCAAGCGGCACCAGCTTCTCGTGCTTTTCGCCGTCCGCCATTTCAATGCTGACGACCGTGGCGAATTCCGTGTCATGAAGCACGCGTTCGTCGGCCTGCATTGTCACGCGCGGCATCAGTTCGTTGAGAGCGGGGCTCGCGAAAACCCTGTCGCTGAAAGTGGTCAGCCCCACAGCACCTTGCGTGAGCGCGGCCGAGATGCAGTAGCGCAGGCTGAATTTTGCTTCGAGCGGCGACTTGGGCAGACCCAATATCAGCGGTTCGAATGCGAGTTGCGAAACGCCTGCACGCACTGATTGGATGGCGCCCTGGCCGATCTCCGTGCGCAGCAGCAGCGCGGCTTCGATCCCGGTGTGAGTGGCGCCGCATGAGGGATAGGGCTTTAGCGCAATACCGTAATCCGTCATGATTTCGAGTGGTTCACCCCAGCACTGCAACTGCAGCAAATCGACACCCTTGCCGTCGTTCAGAACGTTGGCATAGCCGTACTTGTGTTCAATCGACTCCTCGGCGGCGTTGAACCCCTCGCGCGCCAGCAGCGCGGCGAGTACGCCATTGCGTGCGGCATAGCCGGCATGCAGCGGTTTCACCATGGTGCCAAAGTTTGCGCGCCAGCCGCCCGCTGCTGAACCGGCAATGCCGATGGCCATCACCAGTTGGTCTTCGGTGAGCTTGAGCAACCGGCCCGCGCAGACGGCGGCGGCCAGGGTGCCGAACGTGATGGTTGCGTGCCAGCCTTGTTTCATGTGCTGGGGTTGGAGCGCGCGTCCAAGCTTGCCAACGACTTCAAGTCCAAGGATGTACGAGGTGACAAAATCACGGCCTGTTGCGTCAGCCATTTCGGAAACGGCGAGCATGGCGGGCAATAGCACGGCGCTGGGATGCGCGTAGGCGGGGTGGTTCGAATCGTCGTAGTCAAGCGCATGCGCGAGCGCACCGTTGTAGAGGGCGGCATCGGCTGGCGTCGAATAATCCGGGGTGCCGATCAACAGTCCGCGACCGCCTTCATGCGGGGCCCGGGAGACGACCCTGAGCAATTTGTCGGCGAGCGGTTCCTGGCTGCCCGCGAGTATGCAGGCGACACAATCGGTCATTGCATAGACTGCGCGGCTGCGCGCAGCGTGCGGAAAATCTGTGTCTCGCTTGCTGAGCACATAGCGGGCAAGCTGACGCGCAAGGGTATCCATGGTGTGCCGTTGTCCGCCAAAATAATGGCATTGAGTTTAGCGACAAATCGACATTCCGGTCATTCTTGCGTAAGGAATCGTTTGGTAGTGCCAGAACTTCTTCGTGCATCCCTATTCATGGCGTGCTATCTAAGTTGGTTCATTCAGAATAATCTGACCGCTGTTTTTAGAGGCCTGGTCTGCTTATTCAATCGGGCGTGCCATGCCGCGCGGCGGCCCCACATGTCGCCGCCAATAAGGGGGAGTGCAATGCGCAGGGAAAAAATCGTTTTGCTTGCCGCGCTGGCCGCTGGCTGGCTGATCAATTCAGCTGGCACGGTCGTGAATGCTCAGGACAATTATCCCGTGCGCGCCATCCGCCTGATCACGCCTGCCGGCCCGGGAGGCACCACTGACATGCTCGCCCGGATGTTCGGGGCGCGCTTGTCCGAAACTTTCAGGCAGCCGGTGGTTATCGACAACCGCGCCAGCTCTTCGGGCGTGATTGCCGCGGAGCTCACCGCTGCTGCTGCGCCCGACGGTTACACCTTGCTGTTGCCCTTTCATCAGCACACGGTCAATGCGGTATTGAATCCCTCACTGCCGTACCATGCGGTCAATTCGTTCACGCCGGTGACGCAGCTGACGGCCGCCGGCCTGCAACTGGTCATCAATCCGGTCACGCCAGCGAAAAACCTGCAGGAGTTCATCGACTGGACCCGGAGCTTCAAGGGTGCATTGAATTTCGGCTCCGGGGGTATTGGCACCGGAGGCCATCTTGCCGGTGAGCTCTATAACCTCATGGGCAAAGTAAAGGCCCAGCACATTCCCTACAAAGGCGGTGCGGCCGTGCTGCTTGCGCTGGTGGCTGGTGAGTACCACTACAACTTTGCCGGCATGCAACCTGCGCAACCGCTGGTGCGAAGCGGCAAGCTGCGCGCTTTGGCAGTCACGACGCCGCAGCGCATCAAGTCGCTGCCCGATCTGCCGGCCATGGCAGAAGTGTTGCCGGGATTTGAAGTGGTCGGCTGGTATGGCGTGTTTGCTCCCGCAAAATTGCCCGCTCCGATACTGTCTCGGCTGCACCAGGAGCTCGTGCGCATACTTCATGAGCCCGAGGTGCGGGAACGTATCGTGGCCGACGGATCAGAGCCGGTGGGCAATGCGCCGGAAGTCTTCCGGCAATATCTGCTCGCTGATCTGGCAAAGTGGCAGCGTGTCGTGAAGGAAAGTGGGGCAAAGCTGGATTAGAAGGTGGCACCATCACTGGTATTCAGCGGTGGACACGATCGCCGCACGCGGCGCGGCACCCGGCCACAGCGAGATGCAATACCTGCAGGCGGCCGCCTGCAATCACGCCAAGGGATTATCCGCATCCCTGTCGGCCAGGTAGCTCATGCCCTGCTCTTCGACCAGAAAGGTTCCCCGACACGCGCAAATTGATACCTGTCCGTAGATGCCTTCCTCGCAAAACCATTAATCGATCTTGATTCCCGACTCCTTGACTATTCGGGTGTATTTTTCGACATCGCTCGCAATCTTCCGCTCGAACTCGGCAGGTCTGCTTCCAACAGCTTCCGCGCCTTCGGCAGAGAGCCTCGATTTCAGGTCCGGGCTACTCAGATGCTGGACAATTTCCTTGTGGAGGCGGTCGACGACAGGTCTCGGGGTCGCTTTGGGCACCAGCACCCCCAGCCAGTTTGTCTCGTCATAGCCGGGGACGCCGGACTCATCAATGGTGGGCACCTCAGGCAGGGCAGAGATCCGGTTCAAACTGCTCACGGCCAGCGCTTTCAGCTTTCCACTTTTGATATGCGGCAGGGCCTGGACAACCGTGCTGAACATCACCTGGACTTGACCTCCAACCAGATCGGCAATCGCCGGGCCGCCGCCCTTGTAGGGAACATGGATCATGCTCGTTCGCGTCATGATCGTGAATAACTGACCTGCCAAATGGGGAGACGATCCATTCCCGGAGGATGCATAGTTGAGTTGTCCAGGCCTGGCCTGGGCCAGTGCGATCAGGGTCTTGATGTTGTTCGCTGGAACACTTGCATGTACCACGAGTACCGCGGGGAGAGTGGCCACCTGCGTTACCGCCGCCAGATCCTTGACCGGATCAAAAGGCAGTTTATACAAACTGGCATTAACCGCGTAGCTGGCAGACACCATGAGGATGGTGTAGCCATCGGGTGCCGCCCTTACTGCCAGCTCGGCACCAAGGCTCCCGCCAGCACCTGGCCGATTGTCGACCAAAACGCTTTGTTTCAAATTGTCCGTCATTTTCTGGCTGAGTGATCGAGCAACGATATCGGTGCCACCCCCAGGGGGGAACGGGACGATCATCCTCACAGACCTGGACGGATATTCCTGAGAAAGCGCAGGCGTCATTGGAACCAGAATGCAGGCCAGCATGGAAGCGATGGTCAACGAGCGCCCATTTTGAATGCACCGGATCGCACCGCGACGCAATGTTTGATTACAAAGCGTGGCATGCCCGCCCATGCCTGCTAAGGGCAATGCCCCCAAGGGGGAGTCGCTGACGCCGACAAAGACCGGGGACTTCGTGCCTATCATGTCGCCTCCTTGAGCTGCATTAAATTGATTCAGGCGCTTTGTCGAGCGAACGGCGCCTTCAGAAAGTCATATTCTGAGTGCGATTTTCCCAATCGCTTTTCGCTCGGCCAGCAATCTCAATGCGTCAACGACTCTGGAAAGGGGAAACTCGGCCGTCACTTCCGGGTGCAACTGACCATTGCTCCACATCCGGGACAGCCGTCGAATGCCTTCCGTTGCGGCTTGCGGATTTTGCTCGGTCAGCAGACGAAAGCTAACACCGACCACGCTGGCCTGCTTCAGGAGAATCAAGTTCCCCTTAATGGCGGGTATCTCACCGCTGGCATAGCCAACAATGAGTAGACGACCGTAAGGCGCAATGGCGCGCAGCGAGGCTTCGGTTGCCGCGCCGCCCACCACATCGAACACCACATCTGCCCCGGACGGCACTTTCCCCTTAATGGCATCTCGCAGTGACTCTACGGCGCTGATGTCGATGACTTCATCCGCACCATGTGCCAGACAAGTCGCACATTTCGCCCCTGAACTTGCCACTGCAATGACACGTGCCCCGATCGCCTTGCCGATGTCGATGGCACACAGCCCAAGCCCTCCTGCTGCACCCAATACAACCAGTGTCTCGTTCCTGGCCAGTCGACCGCAGTCAACGAGGGCATGGTGTGCCGTTCCATAGGCCAGAACGAATCCTGATGCCACCTCATCAGTCATGCCTTGCGGGATGCCATGCACCCGAGCGGCGGGAACGACAACTTGCTCGGAGAAGCACCCCTGACCCGCGTAGGTCATGACGCGATCGCCATGGGAAAAACCCGTCACGTCCGAGGCAATTTCAAGTATGGTCCCGGCGCCCTCGACTCCTGGAATGAATGGAAGTTGCGGCCTCACCTGATACTTGCCCTGCACCATCAGCACATCAGGGGGATTCAGGGCAGCCACCTTCATGCCGATGCGCACACAGCCCTGCCTCAACGGCGGCAAGGGCGCCTCGCCAATGAGCAGACCTTCAAGCGGGCCAAATTCTTTGCAAATAACGGCTCTCATCGTTGTCTCGTTTGCGCGTGAAATGATTCAATGCCGTCACGTCCTGCCATCCGGACATATCTCTCCTGCTCCACATGACTTGTCATCACGTCTGCCTTTGGCGGTTGTGGACTCGCGTTGCTCAAGGAAGCACTGAACAAGCGGGCTGCGCCCCCTTTGTATATGGTTCTTCACCGATTTGCGGGGAAAGGTCTAGTATCTGCGAATCTGTCTGCAGTGCCTACCGAAACAATGGCCTCATATTTGGAAGCAGGGATAACTCACTACTGTCATCCCCGCGCAGGCGGGGATCCATTTTCTCGGAGGTAGTCAAAATGGATTCCCGCCTGCGCGGGAATGACGCTGGAGATCGATGGCTTTCGACAAAGCCTATTCCTGACATGTGCAAAGCAAGGAAAAAGCGCATTTAGGTGGGGCAAAGCTCGCGCGATTGTCAGCTTGGGAGAAATAATGCGCTCCCCGCAAATCGGTGAAGAACCTTTGACTAGGGGGTTAACACCCGCAGCCTTGCGCAAACATCAACTCACCCGCCGTATCCACACCGCCGTGTCATGGAACACCGCGCCGCCATTGGGCCAGCCGGGCTCGGCGCTGGTGATGGCATTGATGCCGATGCCCTTGTCGAAGTGGCGGTTGGGCCAGATGCCTTCGACCACGGCGACGTTTCGCTGCTGTCCGGCCTGTGGCTGCACGTGCACGGTCACCTCGCCGCGCTCGTTGCCGATGCCTACGCGGTCGCCTTCGGCCACGCCGAGCGCCGCGCAGGCCTCCGGGTGCAGCAGCACCGTGGGGCGCTGCTCGCGCTTGAGCGAGCCCGGTGTCTCGGTGAAGGTGGTGTTGAGGAAGGTGCGCGCGGGCGCAGTCACCAGGCGAAAGGGTTTTGCTTCAGTGGCATGCTCGATCACGTCCTGATGGTCGGGCAGCTCGGGCATTTCCTGCCAGCGTCCGCCGAAGCGCTGCCAGTCGGCGCGGAAGTGGAATTTGCGATCCGCCGTGTCGAAGCCGTCGAGGAAGTGCATGGTCTCGAAGGGCGGGGCGAAGTCCTGGCCGCCGGCCTCGAGGTTGCGCTGCGCGTCCCACATGCCCGACTGGCGCAGCGTGGCTTCCATGATGTCCCAGGCGCTCATGTCGAAGCCGGGGTGCTGTGCGCCCAGACGATGCGCGAGCTCGCAGATCACGGCGTGGTTCTCGCGCGCTTCGCCTGGCGGTTCGATGAGTTTTTTCGCCACCTGGAATGTGGTGTGGCCGCTGGCGGTGTAGAAGTCGTCGTGCTCGAGGAAGGTGGTGGCCGGCAGCACGATGTCGGCAAAGGCCGCCGTCTCGGTCATGAACTGCTCGTGCACGC
>CAIPGJ010000752.1 GCA_903864555.1 uncultured Pseudomonadota bacterium
CCTCCAGTAGGCTGCACGAGCTGGCCCTGCACCACCACGACCAATTCGGGTGGCACTTCCAACACCCTGGCCGATGTGGCGCAGTATTACTACAACACCGACCTGCGCCCCTCCCTGGAGAACAATGTCCCTGTGGGAGGGTCCGGCATCGAAGCCGACAAGGCCACCTGGCAGCACATGACCACCATGACCGTGGGGATGGGCCTGGCAGGCACGCTCAATTACCGTGCCGACTACAAGACGGCTAATACCGGAGACTTCCAGTCCATCCGTGACGGCAGCCTGCTGTGGCCGACTCCAACGGCAGACAGCCCTACCGCCCTGGATGACCTGTGGCATACCGCCGTGAACGGGCGCGGGCAGTTCTTCAGCGCTTCCGATCCGGATGCCATGGTCACGGCGCTTTCCACCGCACTCTCGGGCGTGAATGCCATCGTGGCTTCGGCTGCCGCTGCCGCAACCTCCAACCTGGAGCCTGTGGCAGGAGACAACTTCGCCTACACGGCCAAGTATCGGACAGTCGAGTGGACCGGCGAACTGGAAGCGCACGAAATCGACCTGACCACCGGTGAAGTGAATCCGGCAGTCGTCTGGTCCGCGCAGTCCCAGCTGGATGCCCGGGTGGGCAACCTGTGCGACAACCGCACCATCTATCTGTTCCGCGCCGGTGGTACCAACAACCGCACCCCCTTCACCTGGAACACCAAGGGTTGTGATGGCTCCATGGTGCCGACCGGCACGGCAGGCACCGGGCTGAACGCAACCGAGCAGGCCTGGTTCGGCTCCACCCAGGTGTCACAACTGAGCCAGTACATCCTGATGACCGACGGTACGGGCTCGCCGGCCACGGAGAACCAGCGGAGCGCTGCCGTCGGCGAAAAACTGGTGAACTTCGTCCGCGGCCAGCGGGGCTACGAAGGCTTCGTCCCCAATGATGCGTTGAAACTCTACCGCACCCGCACCCACACGCTGGGCGACATCGTGAACGCCCAGCCTGTGTACGTGAAGGCGCCCTTCGCCTCCTATACCGATTCCGGGTACTCGACGTTCAAGACCACCAACGCCAACCGCACCCCGATGGTCTACGTCGCTGCCAATGACGGCATGCTGCATGCGTTCAAGGCGGGTGTTTCCACATCGGACCCGGAAGGCGGCAAGGAAGACTGGGCTTTCATTCCCTCCATGATGCTGCCCAAGCTGTACAAACTGGCCGACACCAACTACGCCACCGGCCACGATTTCTACGTCGATGGCACCCCCACTGTCGCGGATTTCTACGACACCAATGCGACGGCGTGGAAGACCATGCTGGTGGCGGGACTGAATGCCGGCGGCAAGGGGTACTACGCCCTGGATATCACCGATCCGGCTTCACCCAAGGGGCTGTGGGAGTTCCAGTGGAGCAGCACCTGCTACGACGCCGGTGATGCCACGACCCACTATGCGGATTGCCACATCGGCTACACCTTCAACAACCCGGTGGTAACCAAGCTGGCCAACGGCACCTGGGTGGTACTGGTCACCTCCGGGTACAACAACATCAACAGCCCCGTCAAGACAGGGGACGGCCTGGGCTACCTGTACGTGCTGCGTGCCTACGACGGCAAGATCCTCTACAAGATCGCCACCAGCGCAGGCACGTCTTCCCAGCCGAGCGGGCTCAACCACATCGCGAACTGGGTGGACAGCACCCTGGTCAACAACACCACTCTGCGGGTCTACAGCGGGGACGTGCTGGGCAACCTGTGGCGCTTCGACATCAATGACACCATTGGCACGGCCGGCCGGGAAGCCGAACTTATCGGCACTGCGAAGACATCCTCCGGCACGGCACAGCCGATCACCACCAGGCCGGAGCTCGCGCTCAACGGCAGTTCGGCCTTCGTGATGTTTGCCACCGGGAAGATGCTGGGAACAGCCGACCTCACGGACACCCAGACACAAAGCATCTACGGCGTGGTCGATCCACTGACAGCAGGAACCGCCTACTCCGACCTGCGCGGTTCGCTGCGGCCATTGACGATGACTCAATCGGGTTCGGGCTCATCCGCAACCCGGACCATCGCCTGCGTCGGGACCACTGCGCAATGCAATGCGAGCACCGGTTGGCGCGTCGACCTTCCCGATTCGGGAGAGCGGGTCAACGTGCACATGAAACTGCAACTGGGCACCCTGGTCGTCGCCAGCAACGTGCCACAGAACTCGGCCTGCACGATCGGGGGCTATAGCTGGCTGAATTACCTCAACTACGCGACCGGCATGGCCGTGGCCAACAGCACCGGGGCACGGGTGAGCCAGCGACTGTCGGACTCCCTCGCGGTGGGTTTGAACATCGTGCGCCTGCCCGATGGACGCACGGTCGTGATCACGACCACCTCGGATGCCAAGCAGACCACGGTGGGGGCGCCCTTCGACACCCCATCGCCGACCGGCAAGCGCATCAGCTGGCGCGA
>CAIPGJ010000753.1 GCA_903864555.1 uncultured Pseudomonadota bacterium
GGGTGGCGCCAACCATCTGGCCGGTGAATTGTTCAACGTCATGGCTGGCGTGAAGCTCACCCACATTCCTTACAAGAGCAATGCCGCGGCGCTGACTGACCTCGTGGGTGGGCGCCTCGACGTGGTCTTTTTTGGCCACACCGCGAGCGCCGCCCTGATCAAGGCCGGCAAGCTGCGCGTGCTGGCGGTGACCAGCCTGAAGCGAGGCCAGGCCCTTCCGGATGTGCCCACTGTGGATGAGCTGGGCCTGAAGGGCTTCGATGTGATCGGCTGGAACGGCCTCAATGTGCCGGCAAAGACGCCGCGCCCCGTGGTCAATGCCATTCAGGGCGCGGTGGTGAAGATCGTCAGCGCAGCGGATGTGCGCAGGCACCTGGAGACCGAAGGCTCGGATCCGGTGGGCAGCACGCCCGAGCAGTTCGGCCAGATGATCCAGGCCGAAGTCGGCCGCTGGAAGAAGCTGGTGGCCGAGGCGAACATCAGGGTGGAATGAATCTCGCGCCGGTCTGATCCGGCGATCAACAGGAGCGCAGGGAACACCATGGACAAGAACGTAGCGGCAGTCACGCAAGTCACGGACCCGGGTGCAGATGCACCAGGCGCTGTCCCCGAGTACTCAGCCTACTGGCCGCGCAGCCCGCGCCAGACCAGCCAGCAGCCGGTGGCCCGGCGCCTGGACACGCTGAACGGCAAGACCGTGGCGCAGTTGTGGGACTACATCTTCCGCGGCGACGAAGTGTTCGAGCATCTGGAAGAGGGCCTGAGGAAGCGCTATCCGGACATCCGCTTTGTCAGCTGGAAGGAATTCGGCTGCACCCATGGCGCGGAGGAACACGCCGTAGTTGCCTCGCTGCCGCAGAAACTCCGTGAGCTGGGGGTCGATGCCGTCATCTCCGGCATGGGTTGTTGAGGCTCCTGCACGCCCGCCGTGTTGCGGGCGAGTGCAGTGTGCGAGGCGGCCGGCGTGCCCTCCGCATCGCTGGTGTCCGAAGGCTTCCTGACCCTGGCCTCGGCGGCTTCCATCGGCCTGGGCATGGCCAACCTGCCGGTGGCGCTGGTGCCCGGCCACCCCGGGGTGCAGAGCAAGGAAGCACTGCGGCGCAACATCCTCGAGGTGACCCTCGATCGCGTGGTGGACAACCTGCTCAGCCAGCCCGAGGGCGTGAAGCTCGATGACGAGCCCGGCGCGCGCGACATCATCGTGCGCGGCAGCCTGGAAAAGATCGACGAATACTTCCTCGCCCATGAACTGTCCGACGGCTTGCCGATCCGGCCGCCCACGCGCGAGGCCATCGAGTCTTTCCTTCGCCACACCGACCGCGATCCGGATGAAGTGCTCGGCGTGCCGCTGCCCGATGCGCGCGCCGCCACCGTCTGGAGCGTGGCCGTGAATGGCGTGATGGCCGGCTGCCGGCCCGAGTACATGCCCATCCTGGTGGCGCTCATCGAGGCCATGTGCGATCCCTACTACGGCGTCGAGCACAGCGGCAGCACCCCCGGCGGCGAAGTGCTGATCATGCTCAACGGCCCGCTGATCAAGGAACTGGGCTTCAACTACACCCAGGGCGTGATGCGCGATGGCATCCAGGCCAACACCGCCATCGGGCGCTTCTGGCGCTTGTACATGCGCAACATCGTCGGCTTCCTGCACCACCGCAACGACAAGGGCACCTTCGGCCATACCTGGCGCGTGGTGGTGGCCGAGAACGAGGACGTGCTGGCGAAGATCGGCTGGGCACCCAATTGCGTGGACATGGGTTATCCCGCGGGCAGCAACGTGCTCACCATCGCGCGTTACACCGGCGGCAACCACATCGGCTCGGTGTCGGGGGACACGCCGCAGCAGATGATGCCCTACCTCGCCGATGCCATGATCAGCCAGCATTCCTGGCATCAGTGCTTCACCGTGGGCGCGCTGGGCGGCACCTTGCGCCCGCTGGTGATGCTCTCGCCCATCCTCGCCGAGACCATGGCCGCTGCGGGCTGGACCAAGCGCGATTTCAAGGAGGCGCTGCACGCCCAGGCGCGCATCCCCGCCGTCGAGATGGAGCGCATGCTGCGCGACTGGACCTACAAGTACCCCTGGGACATCACCGAGGAGGTGCGCCTGGGCCACCTGCCCGCGCATTACCACGAGTCCGATGACCCGAACCGGCGGGTGCCCATCGTCTGGGATGCCGAGGATTACATGGTCCTGGTCACCGGCGACGAAATGCGCAACAGCGCCTACATCCTCGCCCACCAGGGCTCGCTCGGCTACCCCGTGGCGCGCGAGATCCGCCTGCCCAAGCACTGGCAGGCGCTGCGCGCCGAAGACGAGGCGAAGCGGCGCTCGCTGCTGGCGGGTGGCTGAGCGGGGTGATATGAACCGGTTCCTGCCGAAGGGCGGCGAGACAAGGTTGCAGCGCGGTTTACCCCCTTGTCAAAGGGGGCCGACGCGACGCAGTCGCGCGGGGGGATTTTTCGGCCGCTGCCTTTCAAGGCATCAGTCATTGCCAGAATCGTGCGCAGTATCTCCTCCGGGTTGGCGAAAATCCCCCCGCTCGTTCGCTCGCGCTCAC
>CAIPGJ010000754.1 GCA_903864555.1 uncultured Pseudomonadota bacterium
CATGGACACCGGGGTGAGGTCCTTGAACAGGTCGTAGGGCAGCTTCCTCCCACTGGCCGCATTGACGATGGCGGCATCACCGCTCAGGAGCAGGGTGTAGCCATCGGGGGAGGCGCGCGCAGCCTCGTTCACACCCACCACGGTGCCGCCGCCGTCGCGGTTGATCACCAGTACCGACTGGCCGAGGTTGCGGCCCAGCGGCTCGCTCACCGTGCGTGCGAGGATGTCGGCGGCGCCGCCTGGCGAAAAGGGCACGATCATGCGCAAGGGGCGCGAGGGATAAGCCTGCGCCGTGGCGACTTGCGGCGCCATGGCTGTGATGACCGTGGCCGCCGTGAAGGTGGTCAGCACGGTGCGCCGGAAGAGGCTGCCGTGCTGCTGCCTGGATGCCTGCTGCATGGTCTGTCTCCTTGTCATGCCGTGGTTGCGGGTGAGCCTGGACAACATCGGTTGCCCGGTTCACTCCATTTCGATCTTCATCCCCGTCGCCTTGATCACGGTGCGCCAGCGGTCGGTCTCGGCGACGATGAACTTGCGGAATTCCTCCGGGCTGTTGCCGACGATGATGGTGCCGTCGGGCGCCAGCTTGGCGAGGATGTTGGGATCCTTCAACGCCTGGGTCCACATGCCGTGCAGGGTGTTGATCACCGCGGGCGGCGTTTTCGCCGGTGCAGCCAGGCCCACCCAGCTGGAGAACTCCAGCCCGGGGGCGACCTGCTCGGCGATGGTGGGCATCTCCGGCAGCAGCGAAATGCGCTCGGCGCTGGTGATGCCGATGGCGCGCAGCTTGCCCGCCTTGACCATGGGCAGCGCACTCACCGGCGCGGTGATGCTGGCATGCACGCGGCCCGCGGTGACATCGAGCAGGCGCTGCGAGGCCACCTTGTAGTGGATGAAGGTCGCCTTCGTTTTCGTCGAGTAGTGCAGCAGTTCGCCGAACATGTGCGTCACCCCGCCCGCACCGGAGGTGGAGAAATTGAGCTCCCCCGGATGGGTGCGCGCGTACTCGATGTAGTCCTTCGCCGTCTTGAAAGGCGAGGACGGGTGCACCAGCAGCAGGAACACATGCTTCACCAGCAGCGTGATGGGGGCGAAGTCGCGGACGTTGTCGTAAGGCAGATCCGGGTAGACCGAGGGCGCGATGGCGAAGGCGGCAGAAGGCACCAGGATGGTGTAGCCGTCGGGTCTGGCCTTGGCGACGTAGCCCGTGCCGATGGTCATGCCGGCGCCGCCGCGGCTTTCCACCACGATGGCCTTGCCGGTGCGCTGGCGCACGTTCTCGGCAAACAGGCGCATCTCGGTGTGGGTGGTGCCCGAGCCTTCGGAGGGCACCACGACGAAGATGGGTTTGGATGGAAAGGCCTCGGCGCCTTCCTGGGCCAGGACGGCCGCCGATTGCACACCGCCCAGCCACAGGGCGAGCACGGCAAAGCGCTTCATGGAAAGCATGTCCATCCTCCTCCGGATTGTTGTCTGGCTGCGTGTGCGGAGATTGTAACCGCGGGGCGTCAGCGGTCAGCCAGTGCCCTGCGATGCATCAGCCGCAGGACTACAGAGGCATATGGAAGGCTTGCGCGGGTGCATCCGGCACACCCGGACACCTCCGCCCTCGTTCAGCCCGCTGCCGGCGGCTTGCGCTTCTTTGGCCAGCTGAAGTAGCAGCCGGCGACCATCACCAGGCCATTGAGCAGGAACATGGGCATGAGGCCGAAGGCCGTGGCGATGCCACCGAACACCAGCGGACTCACCATGTTGGTGAGGTGGTTGGTGGTGATCTTCAGGCCGATGCCTTCGCCGGAACGGCCGGCCGGGGAATACTGGAAGATCAGCATGGTCACCACCGGCTGCCCGGCGCCCATGCCCAGCCCGAAGAGGAAAGCCAGCATGCCCAGCGCCACGGCGTTCTCGAAAAAGGGGATCAGCAGCAGCGCGACGGCGCCGAAGGTGAAGGACAGGGCCATCACCTTCTTCTCCTTCAGAATCGAGATCATTTGCGGCAGCAGCGCGCGGCTGACGAAGGCGGCGCTGGCGTTCATGGCCACCACGATGCCGATCACCGACGCCGACAGGCCCACGGCGTGCCCGTACACCGGCAGGTAAGCCGACATCATGTTGAGCCCGGAGCTGAGCACGCTCGCCTTCATGATGGTGTTGCGGATGCCGGCATCCTTGAACAGCGCCATGGTGCTGCCACCCGAGGCGGCGGAGGGCTTGGCTTCGGGCCGCTGCAGCGCGCCCTGTTCCAGCGGCCCACGGCGGGTGCAGACCATCAGCAGCGGCCCCAGCGCCGCCAGGCTGAGGATCAGGCAGGCGGTCTGGTGATGCACATGGTCGAACAGGAAGCCGCCCACCAGCGGACCGATCAGCGCGCCGCCCGACATGGTGAGGGAGTAATTGCTGAAATTGCGCGCGCGGTGCTCCGGCGTGCTGAACAGGCCGGTGAGGTTCTGCGTGGTGACGTTGTAGCAGACCAGTGACAGGCCGCTCAGCGCCCCGGCGAACAGCACCATGGCCAGGGATGGAAACACATAGGGCAGGAACAGCCCCAGTGCGGAGCCCACCGAACCCGCCACCAGCAGCCAGCGCGCGCCATAACGGTCGGCCAGGCGTCCCACCGGCACCGCCAGCGTCGCCGCCGCCAGGGAGAACAAGGCCGTGAGCATGCCCACGACGAAGGGCGAGGCCCCCAGTTCCAGCGCAAACAGCGCCAGCACGATCTTGTTGGCCGACAGGCTGGTGGTCTGCAGCGTGTTGGTGACGAAAATGAAGGGGATGGTTTTCATCGGTTCCCGAGTCTAGCAGCGCGCTGTGGGGCAACAGCCCTGGCTGCCGCCTTCATGCCAGGACGACTGCTTGCCCCAAGCACTGCGGTCCGCACTGCCGGGCACCGGCCGCGCTTCCGATGATGTGATCAATTTCGATCACTCATGCTCATCATCATTGGCTTATACGATTATTTATGATCAGGCCTCGTCAGCGGCCTTCTCGCCGTCCAGCGCCTCGACCAGCGCGGCGATCATCTGCGACAGCTCGCCAGTCATGAGCGCGAAGTCGATGGCGAACTGCTCCTCGGCATCGACCGCATCACCACCCGCCTCGTCGCGCACGATGTCGACGAAGCTCACGCGCGTGATCTGCAACTGCTCGGTCAGCACGAAGGACACGCGGTCCTTCCAGGTCATGCCCATGCGCATCACCGTCTTGCCGGCGGCAATATGGTCGCGGATGTCCTTGCCTTCGAGGTCATGGCGCGTGTAGCGCACCGTGGCCTTGCTCATGTCGGCGGCCTGCAACTCCAGGTCCTGGTCGATGCTGAAGCCGCGCGGTGGCTGGTGGGCCGACAGCCAGCGCGTCATGGCCGGCCCGGCGGAGAGCTTCGTCTCCAGGCGCCGGCAGGGGAAGTCCTCTTCGGCGCGGCGCAGGGCTTCGAGGAATTCCTCGGCCTTCTTGTCGGCGCCCGCCTCGATGATGAGCAGGCGGTTGACCTCGTCCAGCCAGGCGCGCGTGGTGCTGCGCTTGGCCAGCGCACGCGGCATCAGTTCGTTGGTGACGCGGTCCTTCAGGTCGCGCATCTCCTTGCGCCCGACCGGGCGGCCCTGCTGGGCGGAGATCTGCACGGCCAGGTCCTTGGCCGCCTGCTTGATCACCGAAGAGGGCAGCAGCTTCTGCTCTACCCCGAGCGCAATCAGCCAATGGCGATGCTGGTTGTAGACATAACGCTCGTCTTCCTCGCGCGGGTTGAGCCAGCCGCGGCTTTCCATGGCATAGCTGCCACAGGGCTGCAGGGCCTGCTTGGCGAGTTTTTCTTCGAGTTGTTCGGCCGTCAGCGACCACTTCTTGCCGAGGCGATGGACGAGGAGATTCTTGAACAGCATGGGGGGTGACTACCGGAAAAGGCTTGCATTATACGGAGGCGCAGAGGCCGGCCCGCAGGAGAACTCGGCATCAGTGGTGAATCGGTGCCGTGGTGTGGGGAATGCGTGTGGTTACCCCCTTGTCAAAGGTTCTTCGCCGAATTCCGGGGGACGTGGCTGCGGCGCGGTTGACCCCCTTGTCAAAGGGGGCCGACTCGTGAGCGCAGCGATCGAGCGGGGGGATTTTCTACCGTTGCGCTTGCAACGCACCACGAGTGCCTGATTGATGTCGGGGATGTGATCCGGCGCCACGCTGCCACCCTGCCTGCCTGCCTGCCTGCCTGCCTGCCTGCAAGCCAATCACCATCAACAGGATTCGCGGCTATTTCTTGCGAAGGCAGGTAGATCG
>CAIPGJ010000755.1 GCA_903864555.1 uncultured Pseudomonadota bacterium
CCTGGGCCCTCTTCGATGAGGCCATCTGGAGCGGCCCGGGCAGAAACGATTTCATCCCCCCCAATCCCCATGTGCCCGATTGCGGCGGCACGCTGCTTTCTGCCCCGTCCCTGGCGGAGTTGGCGCGCCAGGCCGGGTTGCCCGAGGCGAATCTGCTGGCCAGCGTTGCCGCCTACAACGCCGCAGTGCAGGGTGGCTCAACGGAAAAGCTGCAGCCGCCGCGTCGCAGCGACAAGATCCGGCCCATGCCGCTGGTGCGGCCTCCCTTTCACGCCATTCCCTTGTGTGCCGGCATCACCTACACCATGGGCGGGATCGCTATCAACGAACACGGGTGCGTGCTCGACGTCCACGACGCCCCCATCCCCGGCCTGTATGCAGCCGGATCGGCCAGCGGGGGTGTGGAGGGCGGACCGCGCGTGGGTTATGTCGGCGGGCTGGTCAAGGCGGGGGTGTTGGGGCTGCGTTCGGCCGAGCACGCTGCAAAGCTTCAGGAGGCAAGATGATCCATCCATCCATAGAGTCGATCCTGTCAGGCCTGCAGGGGCGCGACTGGCTGCTCAAGCCGGACTGGGCTACCTACACCGGCATCGAGGCGCCCTGGGCGTCGGTGGGCTTCGAGGAGACCGAGGTTCGCCATCGCTTTCGCCGTTATGACTACGAGTGGGATATTCACGGGCGGCTGTATCTGCCGGCCCGGGAAGCCGCGCCTGGCTGGGCTTTTGTGCTGATCCATGGCGGTGGCGTGAATGAGCTGGACTTTCAACAGACCCCGGATGGCCGGCCGGGGCTGGCCAGGGTTCTGGCGGCGCAGGGCTTCAAGGTCCTGACCCCGTCCTATCCAGGCTTGTGGTCGCCAGGAGGACTCTGGCGCAGACCCATCAGCGAGCGCCGACCTGTCTATCTGTTCGACCGGGAGATCGTCGAGGCCGAGTATCACGACAGGGTGCTCAAGGCCACCTACCAGATGTACATGCAGGGCATCACGGCGCTGGTCGAGCAGAACCTTGCGGGGAGCAAGCTCCTCGTCATGGGGCACTCCACGGGCGGGCCCATGGCTGCGGACCTCTACGAGAAACTGACCGCGACCCGGGTGGCCGGCATTGTCGGCTGGGGCAGCGGCGGTTTCGATGGCTGGATCTCCGACTGGAACAATGCCACCGGGGCGCCGCGCATGTCCTTCGGTGAACGGCCCCTGGGGGGCATGATCATTCGTACCGTTGAGGAATACCGCCATGCATCGGGCTACGAGGATGAGCCGGACCTGACGCCCTGGGGGCGCATGGAAGAACGCTTCGAGCTGACCCAGCACCTTTCACCGGGCTTCAATCCTGAGCTGCAGGTGGTGTCACACCAGCTCGACCTGCCGCGATTGCAGCAATATGCCCAGGCCAGTGGTCTGCCTCTGGATGAATACACCGCCCACTACCGGGAGCCCGATCCGGCATTCTTGCGCGATCTCAAGGTACTGCTCATGGTCGGTGAAAACGACAAGCATCACTGGAAGGCCGGTGGCGAGCGGCCGGAGCAGCGCCAGGACGGATTCATCGCCCAGCGTTACGCGGAGCGTTGCAGCAGTGCGCATCTGATGGTGATCCCGCGCTATACCCACATGGGACACTGGGCCTTGCACAACGAGAAACTGGCCTACCTCTGGCTGTGGGCTTTGAAGCGCGGCTATTTCGGCACGCTTGACTGAAAGGGTTTGTGAGAAGGGCCAAGGGCAATCAGGCGTGTTCGGCATTTTTTCTGGTCTAATTCGTTCCTTGAACGTGAGGCGCATGCCATGATGAACCTCTCGAAATGGCGCTCCCCCCTTACTTCCAGGCTCCCATGCTGAACCAGAATTCCGGCGCACTTATCGTGCAATCCCTGGCGAAACTGCCCTCCGTCGACCGCCTGCTGGCCCACGAAGCCATCCTGCCGCAGATTGCCCAGCACGGCCGCGAGCCAGTGCTGAAGGGGCTGCGGCAGATTCTCGATGACGCGCGTGCCGCATTGCGCGCTGGCAAGGCCGATGAGGACTGGTCGGAAGCAGCCATCGCCGCAAGGCTGCAATCCCGCCTGGCGACCTGGCTGGCGCCGCACCTGCGCCCGGTGTTCAACCTGACCGGCACGGTCCTGCATACCAACCTGGGCCGCGCGCTGATGCCGGAAGAAGCGGTGCAGGCGGCGGCCACCGCCATGCGCAATCCCTGCAATCTCGAGTACGACCTGGACGATGGCGGGCGCGGCGACCGCGACGATCTGGTGGTGCCGTTGTTACAGGAACTGACCGGCTGCGAGGCGGCGACCATCGTCAACAACAATGCTGCGGCGGTGTTCCTGGCGCTGAACACGCTGGCCGCGCGCAAGGAAGTCATCGTCTCGCGCGGCGAGCAGATCGAGATCGGCGGCGCTTTTCGCCTGCCCGACATCATGACGCGCGCCGGCTGCAAGCTGCGTGAGGTGGGCACCACCAACCGCACGCACCTCTCCGATTACGCCGACGCCATCGGGCCGAAGACCGGCCTCATCCTCAAGGTGCACACCAGCAATTACGTGGTGCAGGGCTTCACCAAGTCCGTCCCGGAAGCGGAGCTGGGTGCGCTGGCTAAAGAACGCGGTATTCCCTTCATGGTGGATCTGGGGGCCGGGGCGCTGGTGGACATGTCGAAATGGGGCCTGCCGCGCGAGCCGCTGCCACAGCAGTCGCTGGCCTGGGGTGCATCGGTGGTGACCTTCAGCGGGGACAAGCTGCTGGGCGGGCCGCAGGCCGGCCTCATCATCGGCGACAAGGCCTCCATCACCCGCATCAAGAAGAACCCGCTCAAGCGTGCGCTGCGCGTGGGCAAGATGACGCTGGCTGCGCTGGAAGCGGTGCTGGCGCTGTATCGCGACCCGGACCGTATTCGCGAGCGCCTGACCACGCTGCGCCTGCTGACGCGCTCCCCGGCGGAGATGCGGGTGCTGGCCGAACGCATGCTCGCGCCCTTTGCTGCCGCGCTGGGCGACACCGCCACCATTGCCATCGAGGCAGGCGCCAGCCAGATCGGCAGCGGTGCACTGCCGGTGGAATCATTGCCCTCGGTGTGCCTGGTAATACGGCCGGCCGTCGCAGGCAAGGGTGAGGGGCGTTATCTCAAACGTCTGGAAGAGAAGCTGCGCCGCCTGCCGGTGCCGGTGATCGGCCGCATCGCCGATGGCGCATTGCGACTGGATCTGCGCTGCCTGGAAGACGAGGCGGGGTTTGTCGCGCAGTTGCACCATTTGGGGATGGCGGGCAGGGGGTGAAGGCATGAGACACGCCAGCCCGGCGGGTCAAAATTTCCCGGCGCGTTCGCTGCGCTCACGAGCCGGCCCCCTTTGACAAGAGGTAAACCGCGCCGCAGCCCCGTCTTCCTGGAAATCGACGAAGAACCTTTGACAAGGGGGGGTATCAGCGCTGGCCCTGCCAGGCTTGTCGCCGTTTTTTTCGCAAACCAGTCCGGTTTGGGATTGCGCCGCGGATTGGATACACTTGGGTGCAAATCTGAACATGCCCTGTCGCAATCCGGCAGGGTGGCAGCAAACGGAAGGAATGCATCCCCGGTGGGGTGGCTGGTCTTCAAAACCAGTGAGGGCTGCCTAGCGGTCCTGTGTGGGTTCGACTCCCATTTCCTTCCGCCACTTTTCCCTGCAGGCATCCCTTGAACGAACCGGTCAGCCGTCGTAACTTCCTCCGCGCCGCAATCTCACGGGTGGCCGAGGCGGTCAGCAATATTGCGCCCCCAACCGCGGGGCCTTGGCAGGATGGCAAGGTCTGGCGGTTTTTCGAGATCACGATCCGGGTCGAACTGCCTCCTGTCGGCTCCTGTACGCGCCTCTGGGTTCCCATGCCATTGCCTGTGGATACTGACTACTTTCGTAGCGAAGGCCGCAATTGGACGGCCAACACCCATCGAAAAAGCGCACGCATGGACAGGGAGCAGGGGGTGGACATGCTGTATGCGGAGTGGAACGAGAAGGGAGCGGTCCCCGTCGTCGATATTGCATTTCGGGTCGCTCTGCGTGACCGGGCCGTGGACTTTTCCCAGGGCCGGACAGGGGAGTCGTTGAGTGATTTTGATCGCTCCCTCTATACCCGTGCCACGAAACTGCTGCCCGTGGACGGCATCGTGCGCGAGAAGGCACTGGCAGTGATCGGTGATGCCGAAACCGAAGTGGCACGTGCACGCGCCATTTACGACTGGATCATTGCCAATGGCTATCGCGATGCAGAGGCCGTTGGTTGCGGGCGTGGTGACATCTGTGCCCTGCTGCAAGGGGGGGCGCTGGCCGGGCGCTGTGCAGATACCAACGGGCTCTTCGTGGGCATGATGCGTTCCCTTGGCATACCGGCACGGGAGGTTTTCGGGTTACGGGTGGCTCCCTGCCAATGGGGTTACCAGAGTTTGGGCATCCCAGCTGGTGGAGTGGGCAACGCCACGTACGGCCAGCATTGTCGTGCCGAGTTTTACGCCGAATCGCAAGGCTGGGTACCGGTCGATCCGGCCGATGTATTGAAGCTTGCCCTGGACGAGCCCCCGGGCAAACTGGCCCCGACCCACCCCAAGGTGGAGCTGGCACATGAAAGACTATTCGGTGCCTGGGAAATGAACTGGCTGCCTTTCAACTACGCTCATGATCTTGTGCTTCCCGGTAGCGATGGCTTGATGCTGGGACATTTCATGTACCCCGTGGCCGAGATTGATGGCAGGGCCATCGACAGCCTGGTCCCGGAGCAATTCTCCTACACGATCAGCAGTCGCATCCTCTGAGTTGGAGCAGCGGGTCCACCGGGACGCCGTACAGTGGCGGCGGGGCCGGCGCAAATCGCATAAGCTTGCAAGCTTGCCTGACCGTTTGATCGGCCACGGAAATCCCAGGAGGAGTCCACCATGATGGAAGTATTCAACCCCACCGGCGCCAGCGGCGTCACTGCGCCCTTTGCCCCGCGCCTGAAGACCCTGCATCAAAAGAAGATCGGCCTGCTCTCCAATGGCATCTGGCAGTCGCATCGCACCCTGCCGCTGCTGGAGAAGCTGCTGGGGCAGGAATATCCGCTGACGACGTTCGAAGTCATTCCCGCCAATGACGCCATTGCCCAGGACAAGACGATGGATGACATCGCCGCGGCGGGCTACGACGCGGTGATCGTGGGCAACGCCGCCTGAGGGCGGTGCTCCACCGAGTGCGGCCGTGCTGCCGCCAAACTGGAACAACGCGGGATCCCGACGGTCGTCCTGACCCGCAAGGATTTTGTCGGCGTGGTGCGCAACTCCGTCGCCGGCCTGGGCTTTGCGCCGGACATCCCCATGGTGGTGTTTCCCATCGAGATGTTTCTCGTGGAAAGCGACATCAGTGCGGTCGAGCGCAATTTCATGCA
>CAIPGJ010000756.1 GCA_903864555.1 uncultured Pseudomonadota bacterium
AAAATCATGCAGGGGCTGGCGCGCGGGGATTTCGAGATCCACTTCCCGCGCGCATTCTCGATGCTGCTCAAGCTGATCAACCTGCTTCCGCACAACCTGTACCTGCGGCTGGTGAAACGGGGGACCGGGATGTGAGCCTCGCCCACGATGCCGCTGTTGACTCCCTGGTGCGCTGGTTCGAGAACCTGTCACCCGAGACGGTCGCCCGCGCCGGGGCCTACTACGCCTCCGCCGCGGTGTTTCGCGACCCCTTCAATGATGTGCGTGGCGTACCGGCCATTCGCCGCATTTATGCCCACCTGTTCGAGCAGGTGCGGAGCCCGCGCTTCAAGGTCACCGGACGCTACATCGAGGAAGGCAGCGCGGTGCTGTTGTGGGACTTCAGCTTTCTCGGCACGGCCGGTGACCAGGAAACGGTGATCCGTGGCGCCAGCCACCTGCAGTTCGACCACGATGACCTGATCACCCTGCATCAGGACTACTGGGATCCGACACCGGACATCTACCAGCGCGTGCCCCTGCTGGGACGGCTGATCGGCTGGGTGCGCCAGCGGCTGCGGGCACCACAGGACTGAGGCTGCCGTATCGGCCCTGGCCGCTTCAGGCCTGAAAGCGTACCGGATCTCCATCCCGGTCGAAGGGCACAAAGCCCCCGAACGAACCTGTCTTGATGGATTCGACCATGCGTTGCAGCACCGGCTCAGCCTCGATACTGGTGGGCGCACGACCACCCTGGCCGGACATGCCCGCGACAAAGACGATGGTCCACGCACAGCCGGTATTGCGCGACTCCTCCACCAGTGCCTCGAAGCTGAGCAGTTCGCCGGGCAACTTGTCCACGCACATCTTCGGCACGAGGGCACCACCGATGCCGGACTGGAAGCGTGCGCGCTCCACTTCACTGGCATCAGCCAGCAGTTCCGCTTCAGCGAAAACCAGCAGCAGACGCTGCGGCTCGGGTTGAGTCTCTGCAGCTTTCAGCAAATCGTCAAAACTGGAAATATTCATGAGGCCCGCAATGATGGAGGTGGATGCCGAATCAGGCATGCATCATACGCGTCACCCACTCCGGCATGCCCGGAGTGGAATCAGACGGCTGCCTTGCGGGACTCGAAGCGGCTGAAAACCTTCTTCACATTGCCGTTGAAGATCTTGTCCTTGTCGGCGGCACTGACCCAGTCGATGTTGTCGATGTAGCGCTTGGTGTCGTCGTAGTGGTGGCCGGTGCGCGGGTCGATGCCGCGCACGGCGCCCACCATCTCCGAGGCGAACAGAATGTTGTCGGCCGGCACCACCTTGAGCAGCAGGTCGATGCCGGGCTGGTGGTAGACGCAGGTGTCGAAGAAGACATTGTTCAGCAGCAACTCCTCCAGCGGCGGCAGCTTCATGTCTTGTGCCAGGCCACGGTAACGCCCCCAGTGATAAGGCACCGCCCCGCCGCCATGCGGGATGATGAACTTCAGGGTCGGAAAGTCCTTGAACAGGGTGGAGGTGAGGAATTGCATGAAGGCCGTGGTGTCGGCGTTGATGTAGTGCGCGCCGGTAGCATGGAAGTTCGGGTTGCAGGAGCCGCTCACGTGCACCATGGCCGGCACATCGAGTTCGACCATCTTCTCGTAGAGCGGATACCACCAGCGATCCGACAGCGGCGGATCGCTCCAGTGCCCGCCGGAAGGATCGGGGTTGAGGTTGCAGCCGATGAAGCCGAACTCCTCGACGCAACGCACCAGTTCGGGAATGCTGTTCTTCGGCGGCACCCCGGGTGACTGCGGCAACTGGCACACGCCGACAAAATTCTTCGGGTACAGCCCGCAGACGCGATGGATGAGCTCGTTGCAATGCTCGCACCAGTGGCGGCTGGTGGTCTCGTTGCCGACGTGGTGGCCCATGGCCGAGGCGCGCGGCGAAAAGATGGTGAGGTCGGTACCGCGCTCTCGTTGCATCCTCAGCTGCGCCCCTTCCAGGCTTTCGCGGATCTGGTCATCGGCAATGCTCAGGCTGCCCTTGGCCGGCTGGTGGGCGGGGTCCTTCAGGCCGGCGATCTGCGACTGACGATAGTCCTCCAGCGGTTTGGGTGAGGTCGTGTAGTGACCGTGGCAATCGATGATCATTGCGGCTTTTCCT